>NZ_JAUBRI010000059.1:1792-41857 GCF_036701795.1 Microcoleus sp. N9_A1 | reverse complement strand
CTTCGCTTACGCTGTGCTTATCTTAACGGGGAATTTTCCTTAAGTATTTCTGCTTAGTTCTCAACTGGGATGCTCCCAAAAAATCTATATTAGTGAAGAAATTGGCCTTTGCAAACCTAGCTGTAAAGTTTTTGAATTTGTTATGGATGATTTAAATATAGAACCATCACAGGTTTTAATGGTTGGTGACTCAATCGAAGATGATATTGAGGGAGCTGAGCAGCTTGGAATTAAAACAGTTTTAGTCGAGAGAAAAGGCAAGTATTTTGACTATCAGGACACAAGAATTTTTGATTTATCAAGTTTGAAAGAGATGCTTGAGTGTCAAAAGCATATTTAAAGAAAAACCAAAAATAAAACTAGGTATATTAGGGAAAATTGCCGTAGGGTGCGGAGCGAGTGCGTGATTTTATCAAAAATCGACAAGCTACAATCTGACGCACCTTACTAGCTAAAATTTGTCGTATGATGCGGAGCGAGTGCGTTATTTCCTCAATCATCAAAAAGCTACAATCTAACGCACCCTAATATTTTCTACAAGCGTTTAACAAGTATCCACCGCAACTCTAACGGCGGTGTTTGTTGCACAGAAAATAAATCCCGCCCCGTCGCCCAACTGAGAAACCAAGGTGTCGGCGGCCACGCAGAGTCAGGCAAATGTTTTTGTTCGTATTCAATCACAGATTCATCAGAAACAATTTCTAACGGCAAACCCTCTATTGCTGCTTGCAATTCTTGTCTGGTAATCAGATAAGACCAACACAATTCAGACATTTGTTTTGCCATCTCGTCGGGTTCGTACCCATCTACAGCTAAGAAAGCACTGAATAAGATAAACCCGCCGCTTAAAACAGCATCAGACATTTTGCCCAGGAAAAGACGAATTTGTTCGGGGTAGCGGAAATGAGAGAGAACTTCGGTAGCAATGGCTAATTTGTAGCGATAAGTTTTCATCCTCAATAATGGGTCTAAAACGTCGCCTTGGGTGACATTTATCGGTAAGTTTTCGGGGGTGGCTGCTGCTGATAGTTTTTCGGCAAATATGGGCGTTAGTTCGATCGCATCCACGGAATGCCCTAACCTAGCTAAAGGCAGACTATTGCGCCCTGGGCCTGCACCAACATCTAAAATAGGTGCTTTACCCGGTTCGCCCAATTCGGCGGCAATGGCGATGACTTTGGCATCAGGATGGCTGCCGAATAAAGGTTCGGGGCGAATATCCGGCCAGCTATGATATTTCTGGGCCATTGATTCGATTTGAATCTTGGTATTCAGAGTAATGCCACCGGCTAAACCGATTTGGGAATTGGCGGGAAAATATGAGACTATTAGATTAGCGTGGGGAGAATTTTTGAATCCTTCTGCTAAGGCGTTGGCGATTAATGTTCGTAAGTTTTCGGTTTGGGCAGCGTCGATGTTTTGTCCGATATTTTTTAAGAAGTCTGACAGTAATTTAAGATAGTCGTCTAGCATTGATGGCAAGCAAGGCAGATAGAATTCTCCCTTGATGCCGATGTTTTTTTTTGAGCCTTTCTCTGAGAATTAATTTCAGGCGATTGGAGTCTGTCAGCGGCGGGCCAGTTTCTGGTGATTCGCTGACGGGCAATTCGGGGATAGATGCGGCACTGGTGAGGTTTTTAGTCACAATATTTTCGATTAGATTCGGCAATAAGTGCGATCGCACCGAGCATAATCTTGTGCTCTTGCACCTGAATTCTCGCGTGCAGTGTTTCTGCGGTATCGTCAGGCAATACTGGCACCGCAGCCTGCATTAAAATCGGCCCGCTGTCTACTTCCAAATGAGCGATATGCACCGTACATCCGGTGATTTTAACCTTAGCGGCCAGTGCTTGCTCGACGGCGCGAATTCCGGGGAAACTCGGCAGTAAGCTGGGGTGAATGTTAATAATTTTGTCTGGAAAAGCATCAAGCAAAACTTTGGTAACAATTCGCATCCAACCCGCCATCACTATCCATTCTACATCATGAACTTGGAAAGTTTTAACAATTTTTGTATCTAATTCTTCGCGGCTTTTGCAATCACGGTGATTGAGGAGAATCGAGGGAATGCCGTATTTTTCGGCTCTGGCTGCCGCTTTGGCTTCGGGGTTGTTGTAAATTAATACTGGGATTTGAACATTAAGCTGTCCATTTTGGATGGCTTGGGCAATTACCTCGAAGTTGCTGCCACTTCCTGATGCTAAAACTCCTAATTTTAATGGAGGATGGGCCGGAGCGATCCTCTTCGTTGATGAGCCTCCCGTAGGGGCGGGCTTCGCTAACGCACTTTTGCCAATCTCAGGAGAAATCAGGCAGGCATTGGAATTAACAGATACTGGATTAGCGGTCATAATAAGAAGGAAGAAGGAAGAAGGAAGAAGACATACAGAGAAAGCTTTTTAGCGATCCGTATTTTACCTTTAATTAGGTGGAGCCACTTAAATGCTATCAAAAATATTTACTTAGATTCTACAACAATATCATCAAAAAACTCTTCCCTGAGAATCGAATAAAGTTTTAGATCCCAATATCTGTCTTTCACAAATAGGTGCTGTCGCAATACCCCTTCCAATTGCATCCCCACTTTTTCCATCACCCGAGCAGAAGCAATATTGTTAACTTCACATCGAGCCATAATTCGATTCAGCAACATCTCCCGAAAGCCGAATTCAATAACTGCATTAACAGCCTCGCTCATGTATCCTTCGCCCCAATAGCTCCTAGAAAGTGCGTAGCCAATTTCCGCGCGGCTGTGCGTCATGCTCCATTCCACAAATCCGCAAGTGCCGATAAATTTTTTCTCGGCTTTGTGGACGATCCCCCAATCTACCAGCTCTCGTCTTTTGTACATTTTAGTAATTGACTTGAGAAAGTATTTAGTGTCTTCGATGGAGGTGTGAGTTGACCACATTGTGTATTTTGATACTGCGGGGTTTGAGGCATACTCAAACATATCGCTGGCATCGTTTAAAGTGATTTTTCGGAGTAGGAGCCTTTCAGTTTCTATAGTGGGTAAATTCGCTAATATATCGAGAAGATTCATTGTAAGATTGACCTATATTGTGATACCATTTAAAACTAAAAGCTAAAATTTACAAGCCAATGGTTCGGATTAAATTTGGGCGTTTTAACTGGTTGGATAATGATACGATCGCAGCTTGGACTTTCCTGGCCCCGGCTTTGCTGTTTCTGGGTACTTTTTTGATTTGGCCGATCGCCTATTTATTCTACCTCAGCTTTACCAGCGGCAGCTTTACCCAGTCGGGAGTGCGTTGGATTGGCTTCAACAACTACTGGCGTCTAGTCACAAACCCGGATTTCTGGCAAATTCTCCAAAACACGCTCTATTTTACTACTGCAACAGTCATTCCCAGTTTAGTGATTCCATTGGGCTTAGCAGTTTTGCTAAATCGCTCGTTTGCTTGGCGAGGAGCTCTCCGTACCGCTTATTTTATTCCTTCGATTACCTCTTTAGTTGCCGTTGGCTTGGGTTGGCGGTGGTTGTTTCAAACCGAAGGCCCGGTGAATAGTTTGTTAATGGCGATCGGCTTAAATCCAATTCCTTGGCTGAGTAGCACAGTTTGGGCAATGCCTGTGATAATTCTGCTGAGTGTTTGGAAACAATTAGGCTTTAATATGGTAGTATTTTTAGCAGGATTGCAAGCAATTCCCATAAATCGTTACGAAGCGGCAGAATTGGACGGAGCTAATGCTTGGCAACAATTTTTGTACATCACTTTACCAGGCTTGCGGCCGACTTTAATATTTGCTACGGTGACAACAGCTATTTTTACCCTGCGGAGTTTCGAGCAAGTTTACGTCATCACCGGCGGCGGCCCTTTGAACTCTACTAATTTGCTAGTTTATTATATTTACGAGCAAGCTTTTTCGCAATTTGATTTTGGTTATGCAGCCGCTGCGGCAACTTTCCTGATGGCTGTAGCTTTGATATTAGTTTATGTGCAACTAAAAGTTTGGGGCGAAGATGCTTGATATCACATCGGGTAAGTAGTTAAGCAAAATTAATTACATAATCATTTCCAAATTCTTTAAGAATTTTCTCAACAATCGAACATTAAAATAGCTACCTTCCTAGTTGCCTTGACACTCCGGGCGCGTAAACGCACGGGGATTCTTTAATCTACGAGCCAATTTGCTGAGGCAGGATTTCTCCAGCCAAAGTAGAGATTGATTCTCCTAAAGCGTTGCTTGCGTCAAGCGCAAAAGTTCCGGTATGCCCTACCGTACCCAATCCTCGACTAAGGATATTTCTAGCCGCGTTTTCGTCTCTCCCTAAGCTACATCCACACTTACAAATATGCGTTCTAGTAGATAGCGTTTTCTTGACAATTACACCGCAGCTAGAGCATTCTTGGCTGGTATATTGCGGATTCACCGCAACCGTAATCTTTTCAAATACTTTTCCAAAGTATTCAAGCCAGACACGGAACTGATACCAAGATGCGTCGTTAATAGACTTAGCCAAGCAATGATTCTTCACCAGATTTTTTATTCTCAAATCTTCGTAAGCGACTACATCGTTTGATGAGATTACGCACCGTGCAAGCTTCATTGCATGGTCTTGACGCTGCCTACTTATTTTGAGATGGCGTTTGCCTAGAATCCGCCTAGCCTTGTCCCTGTTATTTGAACCTTTTACTTTCCTGGACACCCGACGTTGACAACGTTTAAGGACTTTTTCACCTTTTCGCAAAAATCTCGGGTTCTCAACCGTAATTCCATTTGAGTCGGTGTAATATTCCTTCAATCCTACGTCTAAGCCTATGGTGTTCCCAGAGGGGGCTATGTTTTCCTTTCGATCAATATCAATACAAAACTGAACGTATACGCCATCCGCACGTTTTACCAATCTCACCCGTTTTATTTGGCTAATTGGGTAGAAATGCAAATCGCGTGTACCCTTGAGTTTTAACCGCCCAATCCCTTTCTTGTCGGTAAAATTGATGGATTTTCGGTCGTCGGCAAGTTTCCATCCAGTTGATTTATACTCAACAGAGCGGCAATCTTTCTGGAACTGTGGATAGCCTTTTTTGCCAGCCACACCCTTCTTACAGTTATCGTAGAATCGGGAGATAGAAGACCATGCTCGTTCTGCGCTAGCTTGTCTAGCCATTGAGTTTAGTTCGTCAGCGAGCGTGAAAATCACGCGCCAGTACAGCGCAGTATTTATTCAAATCATATTTATCCACCTTTTTGTTGTCCATCCAATACCTTATACAGCTATTGCGGACGAATTTTGCGGTACGAATTGCTTCGTCTACGGCAGTAAACTGATTTGATTTTCCGTATGCTTTAAACTCGAAAACTAGCATGGTTTTACCTCCCACCTTATGCTACAAGGTTCAGCATAGGATATTCAGTGAGTTATTAAAATTTTACAATTAAAGCCGTCAAGCGAAGGAGGGGGTTTTAAACCCAATTTCCTGATAAGACATACTTCTGATAGAGACCAAAAATAGCGGCGATTTGTTATCGTAGAAGTCGCATAATTTAAATGATTAAAGCTATGCCTAAAAATATTCGCCATCGCGCCATAAAAATCTGTCTTTTGTGTCTGGCTTGCGCTTTAGCAATTGCTGTTGCGCCAATTGTCACGCCCGCTCAATCCACAACTCAATTAGAGTTTCGCATTACTCAATTAGAAAGGCAAATTTCTGAACTCAGGGGACAAATCTACAGCTTGCAGAACCAAAGTTCTAGAGTTAACCGGCCTCAGTCTTCTTCCCCTTCAGGTTCTGGTCGCACCAATCCTCGAACGCTGTCGGGAGACCCGATGTTTGATAATTTAGCAACTTTGGCAATTGAAACTAAGCAAGATGTTATTAAAATTCAAGAGCGGTTGTCAAAGCTAGAAGCGTCGAGAAATCGCTAGAGAAGGAAGAAGGAAGAAGGAAGAAGGAAGGCACGGATTTTGACACGGATACAGGGATTAATTATTGAGCAAAAGTCGGGAGTCAGGAGTCAGGAGTCAGAAGGAAGAGGGAAAAAGTCAGTAGTCATTAGTTAGAAGAATGAAGTCATATTCTCCCAACTCAAAACTCTCTTCCTCTCCCCCCTCTCCCTTTCTCCCATTCTCTGACGTTGAGGTCGAGAACAGCAGGGTCTGCTAAAAATTAAGTTGCAGAACTATTCAATGATATGGAAATAATAGGCTGCAACCAAAAAATTGATAGCTAACAGCAACAGAAACCAGGCTGCGCGAAAGGTGTAAGGGAATTTGCCCGTTTTCATCACGGAGTCGGATTTTAATTGGTTCTTTGCTATCTCTGCCATGATTCAAGCTCCTAATTCATAAGTCACTGTATTCACAAATAGCAGAGAGCGTCGCACATCACACAATCCTTTAGTGTTATTTTTTGTAACTAGGAGTTTATACCGAGTTGAATTCAGATGAATTTCAATCGATCGCTCCTGCGTGGTATGAACTGCGGACGAGAGGCCCCGATCGCACGCGCTCAAACCCCATCTCCCGGGCGATTGACCCGAAACGGTCAAATTCGGCCGGCGTCCAGTATTTACGCACTGGGAGGTGCTCTAGAGATGGTCTCATGTATTGACCGAGGGTGAGCCGATCGCACTTGGCATCCCGCAAATCAACCATCGCTTCGACAACCTCGGCCTCCGTTTCCCCGTGTCCCAACATCAAACCGGATTTGGTGGGAATAGTTGGGTCATATTGCTTAACAATACGCAGAACATCGATCGAGCGATCGTACTTCGCCCCCCTCCGCACCGGCCCTTGCAACCGGCGCACCGTCTCAATATTGTGGTTGTAACAAGCCGGTTTAGCCTCCACCACCGTGCGAATCCGCTGTCGCTGCAACTCATCAAGGCCGGAATTCTCCCCGTCGGGGGCGGGCACGGGGAGGGCGGGCACGGGGAGGGCGGGCACGGGGGCACCGCCCCTACCTGTTCCCCCCCAAAAATCCGGCGTCAGTACCTCAACTTCAGTATCCGGGTTAAGGAGGCGGATTTGGGCGATCGTCCTGGCAAACCAACCCGCACCTCCATCCGGCAAATCGTCCCTCGCCACCGAAGTCAGCACCGCATAGCGCAAACCCAACAACTGCACAGCCTCGGCCACCTTTTGCGGTTCCTCCGGGTCTAGCGGCATCGGAGAATGACCTTTATCTACTTGACAAAAAGCACAAGCGCGGGTGCAAGTCGGCCCCATCAACAAAAAAGTCGCCGTTTTTTGCGCGTAGCACTCGCCCCGGTTGGGACATCTCCCCTCCTCACAAATCGTGTGAATTTGCCGCTGTTTGATAATTTTTTGCACTTGGGAAAGTTCGCTAGCTTTGCCAACGGGCCTACGCAACCAATCCGGCATCGCCTCGATTTCACCCCGCATTTGGGCGGCAATTGCTTTGACAGTAGGAGTTTGAGGAGTTGGGAGCGACATAAGATTAAGTGGCTATCGAGTTAATTCCTTCGATCGTATCCGAAATCAAAGCCCCTGAACTTGTAGGAGTATCACCCGAAATCAGAATCGCGCCGACGTGCAACAAAACTAAACTCGCCCATAATTATGGGTAGAATTCTGTTAGGGATATACTGAAGGTTGCAAATCATCAGAAAATTGGGTAGAAACCTCGTCCTTTTTTTAGGACGGCTTTATATTACAATATAATTGGTCAACGACCCACCCGAGACGATGGATCAAACAGCCTATACGAGCGAAGTTCAGCCTTGTGCTGGCGGCGAAGCAAAATCGGTAGACCGGGAAAAGAGGATAGGGCAATGGTAAACATCCCTAGAATCAAAACGAAGAAGAATTCCGTTTGGTATTCGACACGTAAAAACCGCAGGGCTTGCGGGGTTAGTCTGTGGAGCGAACATAAGACCAAATCTCTTTTAGGGTGGAGGCAGTTGCGAAGAAGCAGAAATTCAAATCGTGAGGTTTGGGAATCCCCGTCCGCGACGGTCGGGGTGGATGTCAACACTCATTCATTACTGAAGGAGTCAGTCGTGGCTGGTCAAAAAATCTTGGTAATCGATGACAGTAAAGTCATCCGCGTCCGAGTCCGAGAGATGTTGCCGCAGGGTAACTTTGAAGTTCTAGAAGCAAAAGACGGCGAAGAGGGACTCAAACTGATCCGTCAAGCCCGGCCAAATCTAATTATGTTAGATTTCCTACTGCCCAAAGTCAGCGGTTGGGAAGTGTATCAAAAAGTGCAAGCCCATCCTGAGCTTTCTAAGATACCTTTGGTGATCATGTCGGGCCGCGAAGAAGAGGTGATGGAAAAAATTCCGAAACCCTTTGAGAAGCATTTTTTTGCATTCATCGCCAAACCGTTTGAGAAGAAGCAGCTAACCGAGGCGATCAAATCGGCGATGGTACTGGCGAAAAAGAAACCAGTGCCGGAAGCCCCAGCCGCCGCCGCTGCACCCAGCTCTGGAGCGGGCGCCGCCGACATTCAGGCGATGACTCAGAAAATGGCGAAAATGCAAGCGGAAATTGATACACTCAAAAAACAAATGGCTCAGGTGATTACGATCATCAAGCAGAAATTGAAATAATTCTGCTGTTTTTTGAAACCACTGATGTAGAAGGAAACTTCCACACCGTGAAACTTTCAGTTGAGTCTCAAGGGCTGCGATTTTATCCGCATTTTTTTGCCAAATTGTTTGAGCGAGTGCGATCGCCAATAGCCTGGAACTGGTTTCTCAAAATCCCAGTGAGAAAATCAATTAAAAGTTAAAAATAAAACAAGGGAGGAAATTAATTATTAATTTATATTAGGATTTTTAATTCCCGCTCGTTCCACACTCAATTATCAACTCCTCAGTCTCATTTTTTTGGTTAATGACTAACGACTATTCCGATTTTTTGCCTCAACTTCGTGCCTCAACTGAGCAATTATTGAAAAGATTAGACTGCTTCGATCAAGCGCAGGTATTAGCGATCGGAGATTTGACCTTGGACGAGTTTCTTACCGGACAAGTAGAGCGAATTTCCCGCGAAGCACCTGTGTTGATTTTGCGCTACGAAAATACTCAGCAAGTACCAGGAGGTGGCGCAAATGCTGTCTATAATTTAGCCAAACTGGGAGGCAAAGTAAAAGTTGCTGGTTTGGTGGGAAAAGACGACCAGGGAAAGGCTTTGTGCGGTATTTTTGAGGCGGCGGGAATTGATACGGGTGGGATCTTCATCGATTCGCAGCGTCCAACTGTCACCAAAACTCGAATTTCCGGGCACGCGCGGCAGTCGGTGACTCAGCAAATTGTCCGAGTCGATCGCAAATCGGATGAGTTGCCGGATTTAGATTTGCAGTTGCAACTGGCAGACTACATCCGGCAGCAAATACCGACAGTAGATGCCGTGGTTTGTTCCGACTACGGCGACGGAGTTTTGACGAATTTGGCGATCGAATCGGCAGTGGTTCCCGGCAAAACAATTGTAGACGCTCAAACCAATTTGCAGCGATATTCTGGAGCCATGTTATTTACTCCAAACTTGCCAGAAGCCGAGCAAGCCGTCGGATATGCTATCAAAAACCCTCAAACTTTAATGCAAGCAGGACGCGATTTGTTGAACTTAACTCAAGCTCAAAAAATCCTGATTACTCGCGGCGAAGAAGGGATGACTTTGTTTGAAAGGGTGAACGGCGAAGAAATCAAAAATTCACCTTCTCCAACATCCACTTGTGAAAAGGGGGAATTTGCCATTCAAAGTTGGGACATTCCCCCTTTTAACAAGACTGATGTATTCGACGTAACCGGTGCTGGAGATACAGTTGTAGCAGCGATGACTTTAGCTTTGTGCGTCGGTGCATCCGGTTGGGAAGCGGCAGTTTTGGGAAATTTGGCGGCTAGCATTGTCGTGCGTCAATTCGGTACGGCAACCACGACAGCAGACGAAATGAAAGAAGCTTTGAAAGCAATGAGTTTTGAGTAGTCAGTTGTTATTGGTAATTTACTTGTTCCCAGGCTCTGCCTGGTAACGCAGACCCGGAGGCTCAGCCTCCAATTTTCCCGATCGCTTTTCGAGGCAGAGCCTCTAGATATCGGTTCCCAGGCAGAGCCTGGGAACCAGTTAAAATTCCCAATTCCCAATAACTACTTACTCTTTTTCAAAAGTTGTCCCTTGTTATCAATAGTCAAACCGCTATTGGGAAAATCGCTCTTTGTCAAACTGTCAATCAACCCCACAGTCCTAAAATTGTTATCAACAGATGGCACACCTCGCCCGTCAAGTTGGATGGGGATAATCTTACCAGAAACAAAATCCCCTTGCGGAGTCATTTTCACATCCAAAATTAGAGATTTACCGAGTGCTCCTGCTGAGGACAAAGTGCGATAACCCAAAAAATTGCCCAGCGAATAAGCAACCAATTTCCCTTTATAAAGTTCCATAGCTCTGGGAACGTGCGGGCCATGTCCCAAAATCAAATCAGCTCCCGCATCAATCATCGTCCGCGAAAACAAAACCATATTTCCCCGGTTTTCTCCGTAAAAGAACTCAGTTTTATTTCTCACATTCAGAGCTCCCGTTCCTTCAGAACCAGCATGAACTGATATCACTACAATATCAGCATTTTGTTTGGCTTTTTTGACAACTTCTGCTCCTGCTTTCAGTTCCAGCAAAGAATTGTGAACGTCGCCGTAGTTGCTGAAACCGATAAAGGCAAAATTCACTCCCTTGACATTTTTATAAACAATTTGATCTCTTTTACCAACAGCCTTCATGCCATTGCTGTCGATGTTTTTAATCGTGTCATTAAATCCCTGCTCGTGAAAATCGTAAGAGTGATTGTTGGCAATATTCAAAATATCAAAACCAACATCTTTGAAGATTTTGGCATAACTCGGAGGCGTCCGAAAGGCAATCAGCATTCGTCCGCCGCCTGCTTTGGAACTGTAAGGATAATCGGTCATCGTGCTTTCAAAATTGCCAAACAGAATATCAGCTCCTTTGAGGTACGGTTTTACCGACTCTAATAGCATCTCTTTTTTTGCCGGCAGTTTGTTGTAGGGATAATTTGTGCCGGGGATCATGTCACCAACTGCTTTGATGCTGACAGTGGCGGGCACAATGGCAGGTTTTTTGGCAGCCGGGGAGGGCGATTTTGGAGCGGGAAGGGGTTTGGCGGCGGGTGCAGGCGCGGGTGTCGAGCTCACTTCTTGTACCGCAGGCTTTGACGTTAGAGGGTTATTAGTAACGGTGCTTGAGGATTTGTAAAGTTGAGAAGCCAGAACCAAGCCGGATATCGGTACGAGAATTAGACTCAGAGCACCGACTGACAGCCCAGATTTTTTAGTTTTAGTGCGGGCTAACTCTGGCTGCGGTGATGGCTTTTGCTGCCGTTGGTTTGTGGGTTTTGGAGTTGGGATTTTAGGGGGTTGGGGCGGAGATTTTTCTGGTGTTTGAGTGGGCGCCGTTGTGACATTTTGAGTTTTTTCTAGTTTGGGCAAAGTCACAGGAATGGGAGAAACGGCTACACTAGCGGCTACTGCTGCACTCGCAGCTACTGCGGCATTCACGGCAACTAACGCACTCACGGGTTCGGAAGTCAAGCGTTTTTTTAATTCTACCGTCTGAGTCCAAGCGGGCAATTGCTGGTCGTCGCGCCGCCCGTAAACTGTCACTGAGTAAAGGTTATTTGGTTGCAGCCGCTGCAACCCTTTGACTGCGACTCGCAGACAGGCTTCTTCTGCGGGCAAATGTTCGGCTTCCAGCAGCAGGTGCAGGGTGTCATTTTCCCGGCTGGCTTTAGCCGTGACGCCGAAGCTTTGGAGTGCTTGGCTGATCAGAAATGCGATCGCCCTGGCATCGCCTTCTTTTGCTAAATTTAAAATATCTTGTTGGCTCACAAACGCCTCTACTCTCACACTAGAAATTTAGCTCGATCTTATATCAAATTTGGCGGCACAGCATTAAATACCGATTGATTTAATTTAAGTAAGTGGGTACAAATAAACAGAACGTGGGGAGAGGGCGCGTGCGTGAAAGGGTCTACTCGCTCTCACTATAGCTTCTAACTAAATCCGACCCTACTTTTACAAGATAGTATGATTTTTGGCGCTTGCTAGCTGAATACAATATTTCCTAACGGTTATATTAGTCGATCGCCCAAACACTTCTATCCGGGATAATTGCCCCCTTCAAGTTAACATCGGTCAAATCAGCGCTCTCTTTCTTACAGCATTTTTGGTAAATAAAACTGGTTTGTGAGCTCCAGAGTGCGTCCTGGAATGTACGGAAAATATGCGGTTTAGCAGCGAAGAATTAACGAAAAAACCTAGTTTATCGTTACCAGTGCCAATCCCCCTGTCCCACTTCCGCCCAAATTCACACAAAAACGATCGACCCGCAGGCTCGGAAGCTTGTTAAACTCTTGGTCATGCCACGCTATTAGTGAGAAATCGACGGCGAGCCACAATCGTCTGCTAGCGCCCCCGCAGTGCTGCGCTGCGGGGCCTGCACTGCACAATGGTAGGTGAGATTAGCTGCAATCAACTTTCGGGATGCCGCTGCTAAAGTCGCGGCCGCCGATGTAGTTGTTCGTTTTAAACTAATTAAACTAATTATTTAAAGGAGTTGCACGTCAATGACACAATTGTGCTTATAAGATCTGGCTCGCTGCCCTCTCAAAACCGGGTTTTTCGCGAGTCTGGTGCTATTTTATTTGTGAGTTAGTTAAGCCCATAGCAGCTAGGATCGGGCTAACTCAAGGTTAAACTAAAGCTCGTCATGCGGCGTTGCCTCTCAAAACCCGGATTGAGTCTTATGGCGCATTACCGCTCCTCTGTATGTTTGTTCACCTGCATTGCCTGTCTGGGCGCTGCGTTCAGTCCAAGTGCCGACGGAGGGCAACAGGTACTCAATGCCTCTGCGCGTGCTGTTTCCCAAGAAATTGCTCAGGCAAACTCTCCCCCGGACGATCGCCAGGATTCCAAGCCTCCAAAACCGTCTCCAGCGCCCGATAAAAATAAATCTCAGCCGTCCAAAACGTCCAAATCTAATTCTAAGATCCCGAAATCGGTATCCAATTTGATCGTAACTTTGTCTCGTCAGCGGGGGTTCTTAATGTTGGGTTTGGCAGCAGTTGTCGTCACGGCAGCGGCAGTATTTATCATGCTCAAATTAGTTAGCAGTGACGAGTCAAATTATTCTCAGCGAAGACGGGGAAGATTTGATCGCCACAACCAAAGAAACTCTCAATTTACTAATCCCGATTCTCCTACAAACTCGCACGAAATTAGACCGCAAGAGACTTCTTCTGGGCGACAATCGCTGTCAGCCTTGCCCTACAGTTTTGATTTGCCAAAAGACTACAGTATCGAGAGCAGCGATCGACCTTTACCGTTTATCCTGGAATCCGGGGAACCAGAATCAGAGGATGCAGCAGTTGAGGGCGATCGAATTAATTCCGACACCTCGCCCTTGGAAACTCACAGCAATGGGTACAGCAACACAGGTTTCAACATTCCCGAAACAACTAATCAAGGCGATTCCCTAGCGAGTCGGAAGAAAGATATTGCCCTTCCCGAAACGGATGGTAGACCTAAAGTTGATATTATTGAAGCACTGATTGAAGATTTGCAGCACCTAAATCCGGCAAAGAGGGGCAAAGCAATTTGGGAACTAGGCCAGCGGGGAGATTCCAGGGCAGTTGAGCCGTTGCTCGATTTGCTAGCAAATTCCGACTCCAAGCAGTACAGTTTAATTTTGGCAAGTCTCTCGGAAATTGGCATTCGCACGCTCAAACCCATGAATAATGCGTGGTCAATTTCGCTGCAAAATGAAAATCCCGAAGTGCGTAAAAATGCAATTCGCGACTTGACGCGGATTTACGAATTGGTGAATCAAATCAGTTATTTGTTGCACCGTGCGACGGACGATCCCGATCCAGAAGTTCAGGAAACTGCTCGCTGGGCAATCAATCAGTTGAACCGCCTCCGTCCGCGTTCTGGGATGGATTGATAAGTCTAGCAATTTTCAAGTGATTTGAGATTTTAAATTTTAGATGGGAGAATTTATAACTTAGATTATGTTAGAATTTGTTACTGCTGACTAATGACTAATGACTAATGACTAATGACTATTTGAAAATATTGTTGCTCTCTACTTCGGTCGGTCAACTCGGTTCGGGGTTGGGCGGCGGAGTAGAACTTACAGTCCTTAACATCGCTAAAGAATTGCACCGCCGAGGTCATAAAATAGCAGTGGTAGCGCCGATAGGTTCAGTCTTAGAATCAATTCCAGTAATCGAAATAACGGGTGATTTGCAAGTAACCGCCCAAACACAAGATTACAATGATCCTATTGTGATGCCCGCAGATTCTGTGCTGGCGAATATGTGGGAATATGCTCGCCAAGTTCAGGATGAATGGGATGTCATTGTCAATTTTGCCTACGATTGGCTGCCGTTTTATTTGACACCATTTTTTAGGACTCCGATCGCACATTTGATCAGCATGGGTTCCCTTTCCGCAGCCCTCGATCGCATTGCCGGACAAACCGCAGTCCAGTTTCCTGGTACGATCGGAGTTCACACCGCTTCTCAAGCCAAAACATTCGCCTTTGCCGATGAATGTCAGTTGTTGGGAAATGGCATAGATTTATCCCTGTACGAATTTTGCAACCAACCGCAGTCTAAATTAGCTTGGTTAGGCCGCATCGCCCCGGAAAAAGGCGTAGAAGATGCAGTAGCAGCAGCGAAAATTACAGGCATTCCCCTGAAAATTATGGGCAAAATGCAAGATGAGGATTATTGGCAAAAAATTTGTGCAGATTACCCGGATGCTCCGGTAGAATATTTAGGGTTTCTGACAACAACCCAAATGCAAGAGCAAGTCCGTCAGTGCCAAGCATTGTTGATGACACCACGTTGGGTGGAAGCTTTCGGAAATGTCGCGATCGAGGCTTTAGCGTGCGGTGTGCCCGTGATTGCTTACGAGCGCGGGGGGCCGGCGGAAATTGTTAGAGACGGACTGACGGGCTTTTTAGTGGAGCCTGATAGTGTAAATGGCTTGGTAGCTGCGATCGCCCGCTTAGACCAAATTGACCGCAGCGCTTGCCGACGACAAGCAGAGGTAGAATATTCTTTAGCAGCTTTGGGCGATCGTTGTGAACACTGGTTCAAATCTCTTCTAAAATTGAGTTAAATAAACTCTTAATCGACCACAAAAAAAGAAAACTGAAAAAACTATGGCAACCGAACGTTTAGTGCTTTTATCCAGTAGAGAAATCGAAAAAATGCGCCAAGCAGGCCGTTTAGCGGCCGAACTTCTGCTACATCTCGAACCGATGGTTAAACCGGGAGTAAGCACTCTAGAAATTAACGATGAAGCCGAACGCTGGACTTTGGCACATGGAGCAAAAAGCGCTCCGCTAGGCTATAAAGGATTTCCAAAATCTCTGTGTGCAAGCGTGAATGAAGTAGTCTGTCACGGCATCCCGAATGCTAAACAAATTCTGAGAGAAGGCGACATTATTAATATAGATGTAACGCCTTTAGTTGAAGGCTATCACGGCGATACTTCCAAAACTTTTTTTGTGGGCAAACCTTCACCGGTAGCGAAAAAGTTAGTTGAAGTAACCGAGGAATGTTTAAGAAGAGGAATTGCGGAAGTCAAACCGGGTGCTCGTACCGGCGACATCGGTGCAGCGATTCAAGAATATGCTGAAGCACAGGGTTTTTCGGTAGTGCGAAATTTTGCGGGACACGGGATTCACCGAGTCTTTCACACTGAACCGGAAATTTTGCATTACGGCAAGCGGGGCACGGGAAAGAAGCTCAGACAAGGGATGGTTTTTACGATCGAGCCCATGATTAATGAGGGTACTTGGGAAGTAGAAATTCTCGCAGATGGTTGGACATCTATCACCAAGGATGGAAAGCTTTCGGCTCAATTCGAGCACACTCTGGCTGTGACTGATTCTGGGGTAGACATTCTGACTTTGCCGTAGGTATTTCGTAATTAGTATTCGTAGGGTGCGTCGCCACGAAAAATCTCTAAATTCAATCGACAATCTCATGGCGACGCACCTTGCACAATTGAGGAAATAAACTCAATAATTATTGTATACCAAGACTTTTTATAAATGGTATCACATCAAATCTCAGAAGCCCCAAAAAATCCCTTCTTAATCGCAGAATTCCCAAAAACTGCTTTCTAATCAGATTTGGTCGGTTGGGTGGGGCGAGTTGATAAATATTCTGGATGTGAATTACGGATTGTTGCTAACTCGCCCCTACAGCATTGCTTAAAGTTAATGAGAATTGATCTGACACCATTTTGAGGAAGTTTGGCGAAAGAGAAGTTTTGGATGTGTTTGTCTGGTGCGTCGCTATGAGATTGTTGATTTTTAGTTAGGGATTTTTCATGGCGACACACCCTACAACTAATATGTCATTGCGAGCGTCCCCGCGAAGCAATCGCAGAGACTGGTGCGTCGCTATGAGATTGTTGATTTTTAGTTAGAGATTTTTCATGGCGACACACCCTACAACTACTGTTACTTCTTCCTTCGATAATGACTAACATTAAATGGCTGCAACCGGGAGATTTGCTCAGGGTAATTGCACCTAGCGGCGCGCTTCGAGAATTGATTAACTTTGAACGCGGTTTGGAAATTTGGAAATCCCGCGGCTATCGCATTGAATTAACACCTGGTTTTGACGATCGCTGGGGCTACTTGGCAGGTTCCGATGAAAACCGCGTCCGACAGCTCGCAGATGCCCTCAATGACCCGGATTGTCGCGGTATTCTCTGTGTTCGAGGCGGTTTCGGCAGCACTAGACTTTTGGAAAAAGGCAAGGTGGGAGATTGGGCAAATTCTCAGTTTCCCACTCCCGATTCCCATTCGCCGAAATGGTTAATCGGCTTTTCAGATATTACTGCTTTGCTGTGGAATCAGGCTAAATTGGGCATTTGGGGTGTTCACGGGCCGATGCTGACAACTTTGGCCGCTGAACCGGATTGGTCTGTCGATCGACTTTTTGACTGCATAGAAGGTCGTCCCTTACAATCTTTGCCAGGTAAAGGATGGGGCAACGGACAAGCCACCGGGCGGCTGTTTCCGGCGAATCTGACGGTTGCTTCTCATTTGCTCGGAACCCCGTATCAACCGGATTTGACAGGTGCTATTCTCGCATTTGAGGATGTTTCCGAGGCTCCTTACAGGGTCGATCGAATGTTGACTTTGTGGCGGATGGCGGGGGCTTTCGCTGGGGTGCGGGGCATTGCTTTGGGGCGTTTCAGCCGCTGCGAGATTGATCCAAGTATTCCCAGTTTTAGCATTGAAGAGGTTTTGCGCGATCGGCTTTTAGACCTAAATATTCCGATTGTCTCGGATTTGCCCTTCGGCCACGAAGGCGTTAACGCTGCTTTACCGATGGGAATTGAGGCGAGTATCGACGCTGAATCGGGATTGCTGATTTGTGGGGATACATCGCAACTTTAAAAGCTGCATCAACGTCTATAAGTTTGTAGGGTGCGTCGGGGGAAAAATTATTAGTCTGCGGTTAAAAAAATCAGCCCAGACGCACCCCACAATAACTAAAGTTGAGACTAATGGTTGAGACTGTGGGCAGAAATTAGATTTAAAATGGATTGTGTATGCAAATGTCCGCGCCAAGAAGGCAAAAAATTTTTATAACTTTCCAGAGGTTGACATGAAAAAACACAACTTGTTAAACAGTATTGCGGCCGCTGTGCTAGTTACGGGATTGGCACTTACGGGGCTTTCTTCTAGTGCGGTTGGCGAACAGATACGGAATAACGATCGCATAGATGGAGTAATTCGCCGCACTTCTCCGATTTACCGTTTCCGAAATATGTGGACTCCGGGCTCTCCGACGGAAGAATTGCGGGGTCAAGAATACACATTCAGCGCGCGGGAAGGCGACAACATTGAAGTGTTGTTAGACACAGATAGAAGCCGCGGTTTTACTCCCGTTATGGTGCTGTTTTACGGGAACAACAAACAAGTAGCTTTTACCCAAGACCGTTCTTTTAATTATCAAATTCCCCGTAGTGGCGATTACAAGCTGTTAGTATTAGCAAAAGACGCTGCCAGAGGCGGTAGCTACACGCTGGAAGTTGCGGGAATTGATGGCGACAGGCGGGATAGCAATAGGTGGGATGACAGAAGCGGCAGTGGCCGAGACAACCGCAACTACGACGGAGAACGGATTTTGCGAGATGATTTTGGCTTGCGGCCTCTTGATTGTCGCGTGAGACGTACTATGGTGAGAGTAAGGTTTGAGGATGCCGACAGAAACGAGACTTATTGCGCTGAACCAAGTCGCCGGTATCCGCAGGGAGACTATTATTACAATCCGCGCACTAGAGATTTAGACTCGGCGAGGGTGGATAATAGTAGATTCGATGATCGCTCTAATGATAATAACTGGTACGATCGCGATCGCGATCGATGTCGGGTATCTGTAGGCGGAGTGTGTGTGACTAGGTAATTTCGTTTGTTTCGTTGGGGCGGGTTTTACAAACCATCAATGAGTCAAAGCAACATCTCAAAAACCCGCCCCAAACACCGCGACTATCGAAGTATTTTCGCAAAAACCCGGTTGCTGACTACCCATGCGTTCAGGATTATTGGTATATTAATAATATTAATGATGTGGCAAAATCTATGAGTGTTAAAGAACTTGAAACAGCAATTATGAACTTGTCAGTTAAGGAACTATCCGAACTTACTGCTTGGCTGATAGAGTATCGCCAACAAGTTTGGGATCGGCAAATTGAACACGATTTGGAGGATGGGCTGTTAGATTCGCTACTTGATGAAGTTGATGCAGAGTATGAAGCGGGATTGGCTAAAGTGTTATGAAGCATCTGACTTTACCGCGTTTTTGGAACTGCTATCACCAGCTACCTCAAGAAATACAAGCTTTAGCCGATAAAAATTACGAATTACTGAAAGTCGATCCGTATCACCCTTCGCTGCATTTTAAAAAAGTGGGCAGGCGAAAGCAATTGCAATCGGTGCGAGTAGGCGATAGTTACCGAGCTCTGGGAGTTGAGAAACCTGAAGGTATTGTCTGGTTTTGGATAGGGACTCATGGCGATTACGATGCAATATTAGCTCAGAAATAGAGTCCTCGATAGACTGTCATGATAGATGTTTAAAACGATTTTTATTACTCAGAAAATCAGGCAATAAAAGTGCTGAAAATCTAGCCAAAATGATTATTTTTAGAGAGAGAGGATTGTTTGCATAAATAACTTCCCAGCGCTACTCTGCCTTCTACAACTTTCTTCATCAGGACTTACGCAAAACTAAAGAAACCGGGTTTTTCAGCGAATTTGTGGGCTGTAGCGCGTCTTTAGGAAAAACCCCGGTTTCTGACCACCCGTGCGTCCAGGACTGTAGAACTTTCTTCATCATATCTTAGGTATGGATAGATAAAAGAAAAAGGCGGCTGACAGCCGCCATTTTTGTTGTTTCCATTCAATTAGTTTCCCCAGGGAGTGGGTATCCAGGCAATAGTCCTCTACCTGCTTTAAAAGGTTCACTTTGAATCCTTTAAACTAGAAAGTACGTCATTTATCAAACATAGGGGTGTCATGGAGATGCACAGTAATTGATATACTAGGAGTACAAAAAGGTTTACAGCTAGCATAAAACCGGGTACGAGTAACAAAACCAAGCCTATACAAATAATGTAAAAATTTGAGCTGTACAGCAAAGGAGCAAATACAGCAGTGAGAAAAAGCGATTTGAGGAAAAATGGCAAGTTACCCTGAGTGTTTATATTCCTTGGACCGCCCCCACGATCAGCAGGCTTGTAGATAAACCCGAGTACAGACAAGTCTATCCAAAGTTCTACAGTCGATTCAAATTTTATTTTCTTCCTAGTCTTAACGTCGGGAGTAAAAAATAATGTGACAGTAGCATCGGGAGTCTACCTGTTGATGTTCTCAAGTATTTCCCGTACTTGGTTCTTTACTAAATTTCGATTCAATTAATTTGTCCTGCGAGTGAGGATACTTCCAATATAACCCCCATACAGTGGAAGGAGTCTAGATGTCATTTGCCAGCCTCGCAACCAACCTGAGTCCGATCGCCCCTAATCGAACTCAGCCACTCCCCTCATCTCCCTCCCCGCCGATCGCCGAATTTTCGATCAAAAAGGACGATCGCACAATGGTAAGCTACCAAAGACATTAAAATATCTAAGGTAGAGACAAGTTAAAATGTCGGCATTAAATGAAGTTCCCTTACTGTTGCGGGCAGCCCGCGGCGAAACTCTAGAACGCCCGCCCGTGTGGATGATGCGCCAAGCCGGTCGCTACATGAAGGCTTATCGAGATTTGCGAGAAAAGTATCCCTCCTTTCGCGAACGTTCCGAAATACCCGAAGTGGCGATCGAAGTTTCCCTTCAGCCGTGGCGCGCGTTTCAACCCGACGGCGTAATTCTGTTTTCCGATATTGTCACACCCATGCCCGGTTTGGGCATCGAGATGGACATCGCCGAAGGCAAAGGCCCGATTATCCACGAACCCATCCGCACTCAGCAGCAAATCGACAACCTGCAACCGCTGAATCCCGAAGAAAGCTTGCCGTTTATCAAAACAATCCTCCAATCCCTGCGCGCGGAAGTCGGCAACAAATCCACCGTGCTCGGTTTTGTGGGCGCGCCTTGGACGCTGGCGGCCTATGCCGTAGAGGGTAAAGGTTCTAAATATTATGCCATCATCAAAAACATGGCATTTTCCGATCCAACTTTACTGCATCAGTTGCTGTCGAAATTCGCCGATGCGATCGCAGTTTATATGCGCTACCAAATCGACTGTGGCGCGCAAGTAGTGCAAATGTTTGACTCCTGGGCCGGCCAAATGTCCCCGCAGGACTACGAAACCTTCGCTTTACCATACCAAAAACAGGTATTTGAGCAAGTCAAAAAAACCCATCCCGACACCCCGCTAATTCTCTTAGTCAGCGGTAGTGGCGGCCTCCTCGAACGGATGACAAAATCCGGCGCGGATATCATCAGCGTCGATTGGACGGTTGATATGGCCGACGCACGCAAACGTTTGGGCCCCAACATGAACGTTCAAGGAAATCTCGATCCCGGCGTATTATTTGGTTCTCAAGCGTTTATTCGCGATCGAATTCTTGATACAATTCGCAAAGCGGGCAATCGCGGACACATCCTCAATTTAGGACACGGCGTATTACCGGGAACCCCCGAAGACAACGTGCGTTTCTTCTTTGAAACGGCAAAACAAGCGGACAAATTGCTTGCAGTTGCTGCTTAAATTGCGATTTGATTGCGATTAACTGGTAACGAGTAAAACTCTCGTTTATAGCCAAGGCCTGATCCCCCTAAATCCCCCTTAAGAAGGGGGACTTTGAGAAGAATCTTATCACCCGCTTAAGAATGGGAACTTTGATCAGACTCTTGTCCCCCCCTTCTTAAGGGGGGTTAGGGGGGATCAGGCCTCGGCATCAAATCGATCAGCCCAAAAAACCCTGACAAATCTCGTTTATAGCCAAGGCCTGATCCCCCTAAATCCCCCTTAAGAAGGGGGACTTTGAAAAGAATCTTCTCCCCCGCTTAAGAATGGGAACGCAAGAGAAGCCTCTTGTCCCCCCCTTCTTAAGGAAGGTTAGGGGGGATCAGGCCTCAGCATCAAGTGAAAACCCCTCATTCCTCCCATCTTCCCCTGCGGCAAAATGAACTCCAAAAAAATTTTTGTGACGGGTGCAAGTGGCTGTATCGGTCACTACATGGCCGAAACTTTGATTCAAGAGACAAACCACGAACTTTACTTATTAGTTCGCAACCCCGAAAAATTAAAATTTGACTGGAAAGCCCGTCCCGACATCAATATCATACAGGGCGATATGCGAGATATCGATCAACACGCCGAACTCCTGCAAACAATGAATGTAGCAATTTTAGCTGCCACTGCTTGGGGAGGAACTCAAGAAGTTTTTGATGTTAACGTAACCAAAACTCTCCGCCTAATTCAACTACTTTCGCCACAGACTTGCCAGCAAGTAATTTATTTTTCAACGGCCAGCATTCTCGGTCGAGACAACAATTTGCTGAAAGAAGCCGGGGAACTGGGGACAGATTATATTAGCTCAAAATACAACTGCATGGTGCATTTGTCAGCTTTGACAAATGTGCCTCCGATTACCGCACTTTACCCGACTTTAGTATTGGGAGGAGACGCAGAAAAACCAGTCTCTCACTTGTCATCGGGCCTGCCCCTTGTCACCAAATGGATTGGTTTGATTCGTTGGTTTAAGGCAGATGGCAGTTTTCACTTTATCCACGGCGCAGACATTGCCACAGTAGTTAATTATTTGGTTGAACATCCGCCAGCTTCCGAGGAACCGCGACATTTTGTGCTAGGAAATCCGGCGATTACAGCTAACGAAGTGGTAGAACAAGCTTGCCAGTATTTGAATAAAAAGATATTTTTTCGGATTACTCTGTCACCTTGGCTAGCCGATTTCTTTATTTGGCTGTTCCGAATTCAGGTGGCTGCTTGGGATAGATTTTGCATCAGCTACCGTCATTTTACCTATCAAAATCTTGTGAATCCCGAAAGCATAGGAATGCCTAGTTACTGCGGCACAGTTGCCGATATGTTAAGAACTAGCGGGATTCCCGATCAAAATGTAAAGTAGCGCCTACACTCCGCACCAATAATCGGACGATGCTCAAAGCCCATCCCACAAGAAAGATTGTGGGATGGGCTTTGAGCATCGTCCCTAATTATTTATCCTATTCAACTCTACTGTTTCAAATTCTTTTTTGCCTGATTCCTACACTTTTTAAGCGATTACCGTTAATTAACGGTCAAATACGATAAGATATCAGCATTTGCAAACTTTAACAGGGAACTGCCAGCTAAAAATTGCGCTCATTCTATTTGTCTTAGGGGGTGTCACCCCTCGCCAGATAGTCGATCGAGTGCAAGATCGTAATTTTAGCATTAACATTAAGTCTTGAGAATCGATCGAACTCTCAAACACGCCAGCCCGATCGCAAGTTGTTTACTGATGTGAGGTTTAACATAATATGCGAGTTCTCCTAGTTTATCCCCTGTTCCCGAAAACATTTTGGTCTTACGAGAAAATCCTAGAATTAGTTGATCGTAAAGTTCTGCTGCCACCGCTGGGTTTGGTAACAGTAGCAGCTATTTTACCCCAAGAATGGGAATTTAAGTTAGTCGATCGCAACATCAGACAAATCACCGAAGCAGAATGGGAATGGGCAGAGCTCGTTATTCTGTCCGCCATGATTGTCCAAAAAGAAGATTTGCTAGACATCATCCGCGAAGCAAAACGGCGCGGTAAATCCGTAGCTTGCGGCGGCCCTTACCCGACTTCCGTACCCGAAGAACCTCAAGCAGCGGGCATAGATTACCTGATTCTCGACGAAGGCGAAATCACCTTGCCGATGTTCGTCGAAGCGGTACTGCGGGGCGAAAAAAGTGGAATGTATCGATCGGACGGCGTAAAACCCGATGTTACCACAACCCCAGTTCCCCGCTTCGATTTGCTGGAATTAGACGCCTACGATTCGATGTCAATTCAATTTTCGCGAGGCTGTCCCTTCCAGTGCGAATTTTGCGACATCATCGTCCTCTACGGCCGCAAACCCCGCACCAAAGATCCCCAACAATTGATCGCGGAACTAGACTGTCTGTACAACCTAGGTTGGCGGCGCGGCGTGTTCATGGTAGACGACAATTTTATCGGCAACAAACGCAACGTCAAACTGTTGCTAAAAGACTTAGAAGTCTGGCAAATAGAACACAAATTCCCCTTCAACTTCAACACAGAAGCATCCATCGACTTAGCCCAAGACCAAGAATTGATGGACATGATGGTGAAATGTCATTTCAATGCAGTATTCCTAGGAATTGAAACCCCCGACGAAGAAAGCTTGCAAATGACCAAAAAATTCCAAAACACCCGCAATTCCCTAATCGAATCAGTTGAACTAATTGCCAAATCCGGCTTGCGAGTAATGGCCGGATTCATCATCGGATTCGACGGCGAAAAAGCAGGCGCAGGCCAACGCATTGTAGACTTCGCCGAAGCAGCAGCAATTCCGAGCACAACCTTTGGAATGCTGCAAGCTTTGCCGCACACTGCATTGTCCCACAGACTAGCAAAAGAAGGCAGATTGCGCGACAAATCTGGCAACCTCAACCAGACAACTTTGATGAACTTCATTCCAACGCGGCCGCTAGAAGACATCGCGCGGGAATATGTCCAAGCATTTTCTGACGTCTACGACGCTGAAAAATATTTAGACCGCACCTACCGCCACTTCTTGATGTTAGGTGCACCTACAGCAGATATACCATCAAGAATCCCCAGTTGGATAGACTTGCGAGCACTGCTAACTGTAGTTTGGCGACAAGGAGTCAAGCGTTCAACTCGGTGGAAATTCTGGCATCATTTGTTCAGCATTATCAAACGCAATCCTGCGGTTTGGGATCACTATTTAACAGTGTGTGCTCACAACGAGCATTTCCTGGAATACCGCCAGATTGTGCGGGATGAAATCGAAGAACAATTGGCTGACTTTTTGGCTAATGAGTCTCAAACTGTATATCAAGAACCTGTTGCTGTTGAGGAAAAGCAAGTGCAAGCGGTTTAGGGTTGGAGAATTCAACCGCAGATAAACGCAGACAAACGCAGATGAATGTAAGATTGTCTGCGTTTATTTTGTTTTTAATCTCGTTTCCAGGTTCTGGCTGGAAATGTCATAAGCTGTGGCTGTGTCGCCTCTTGAGAGCAGCCTGAGAGAGCCTCCCGATGGATTCCCAGTTTCTCACAGAAAAAGTGAAATACTACTATTGGCGGCAGCAGTTATTTCGGCAGATAGAGGCGCGATCGCCCGAAAATATGAAAATCTAATAACAAGCTCAAAAATACCAAAATTCGCGATCGCCCCAACCCGCCATGCAAGGAACAAATCACATCAGAACAGCAGCTCTATTAGGGCTTCTGAGCGGCCTTCTAGTTTTAGGAAGCTATTATTTAATCGGCAACGAGCAAGGACTTTACATCGGTTTAGCATTAGCCGCCTTCACCAGTTTTAGCTCTTGGTACTATTCCGATACGGCAGCTTTGATGGCTTACCGCGCTCGCCCGATCGCCCGCAGCGAAGCTCCCGAAATCTACGATATTGTAGCATCGCTGAGCGCCAAAGCCGAAATTCCCGTGCCGAAAATCTTTGTAGTTCCGACTCAATCTCCCAACGCATTCGCCACGGGAAGAGACCCGGAACACGCGACAATAGCAGTTACTGAAGGCATCATCAAACTGCTTTCCCGCGAAGAATTGGAAGGGGTATTAGCCCACGAACTGACGCACATCCGCAACCGCGACACTCTGACTCAAGCAGTTGCAGGGACGATCGCCGGCGCGATTACATTTGTCGGGCGAATTCTGACATTTGGAGCGCTTTACGGCCCGGTGACGCGGGACAGCAGACAAGGCCCGAATCCTTTTGGTTTGCTGTTTTTAATCATCTTAGCGCCGCTATCAGCAACGCTAATTCAATTGGCGATTTCTCGGACGAGGGAATTTGCAGCCGACAGCGGTGCGGTGGAAATTACCAATAACCCGATCGGCTTAGCAAACGCCCTGCAAAAATTGGAAAAAATGAGCCGAGAAATTCCGATGCACGGGAATCCGGCGATGTCGCCGCTGCTGATTGTGAATCCTTTTTCGACTAAAGGTTTGCAGTCACTTTTCCGCACTCACCCCTCTACCGAAGAACGGATTCAGCGGCTTTTGACGCTGGCGCAGCAGCAGCAAGGTACTCCAGTTATGGCCTACGTGCCTGGAATTTGAGCAGTTGAAAATGCAGCAAAAATATCTAGAAACCCGGTTGTTTGAAGCAGCCGGGTTTCTGTATGTTTGTAATGGTAACTCTGGGGCGATGGAAAGCGGTATAGCGGTTATCAAGCGTTGTGAGTTATGCCCGATGCCCGATGCCCTGTTTGCCCAGCGGCACCTCATATGAGAACTCGAAATGCTATAACTATTTATACATAGTAGAAATAGAATCAGATTGTGAGCGGTCAACAAATGGCACAAATTACCACGACTGAATTACCCCAAACCGTCCAGACTCTATTGATAGAAGTCGAACGTACTAAAACCCCTCTCACCGTCATCCACGAAGGAAAAGCATTAGTAATTATTTATCCTGCGACTACCGAAACTCTACGGCGCAGCTTTGGCGCGATGAAAGGAAGCGGTGAAATATTAGGAGATTTAATTGCTCCTGTCGCCGAACCGTGGGAAGTTTTAGAATGAAAATTTTACTCGATACTCACATTTGGCTGTGGTATTTACTCGGCGACCAGCGCCTATCGCGATCGCTTCAAATGGCGATAGGCGATCGTAATACCGAACTTTGGCTGAGTCCAAGTAGTATTTGGGAGACACTCATGCTTGCAGAAAAAGGACGGATATCTTTACAGCCAGATCCCGTTAGATGGGTTAATTTAGCTTTAAAAACCTTGGAAACTCGTGAAGCCCAAATGAATCACTCCATTGCAATTTTAAGTCGCGAAATTGCACTTCCTCATCAAGACCCCGCAGACCGATTCATTAGTGCCACAGCTATTTAGTATGGCTTAACATTAGCCACAGTTGATGCCAACCTTACAGGAAATTCGGCACTACAAACACTCAGTTAGGCAATAGCGTAATTAACCCATACAACTTTACTTTCGGGTATAATGACTCTCACCGAGAGGGGATATTCTATATTTTTTTAGGCGATCGCCCTCCGTGCAATCATCGCATTGTTATGCTAGAAATGGATAAGATGGTGAGTGGAAAAAGAGGTTGGGTAACACGAGTATCAACCCAACCTACAAGAAAGGGCGATCGCACTGCTTTGGTTAGTGTATACTGATATATTCGCTCTAGCGGTAAAATTTCTTGCCATCCGAATAAAAAACAATATCGTTACGGATATTATTGGGATAAAGGTAGGGCATCTTCAGATCAGACAGACCGTCATTATTATTATCGATGGACTCAATCCCCCCAACAACAGAATTTGGGTTCAAGTTGCCCTTACCGCTTCTCCACCAGATGCTAGAGTTAAAGTTCTTCCCGTCCGAGGTAAATACCCATATTCCAACATCAAAGTTTCCATAGTCATACAGACAAGCAATATCGGACTTTTTATCACCATTGAACTCACCAACCGTACAACTAAGTATTTTTGAGAAGTTCGCTTCTCCCCGACGTGTTGCATACCATTGTTGCCAGGTTTTACCATCCTTGACTTCTACTGCAACAGCCAGAGATCCTACTTCTCGAATCCGAGCTTCTTGAGTTTTTGTGCCATCAAATTTTCCTCGTAATCCAGATATTTGTGAATATGCTGCTTCAATCGAACTTAAAACTGTAGCTACGACACTGATAGAAATTAAAATTCTCATGAGTATTTTCATAATTGCCTCCCAGCTAAAATTTCACCAAACTGGTTAATCTGCGGTCTAACTATTAATTAGACCGTAACTGCTTTCTAACAAACTATTACAGGGTATAAAACGGTAAGCGTTCAATCCCTAAATTTATCGTTTAACCCTTCTCCCATCATCCTCAGAAATACAAGCTTTGTCCAGCGAAAAACTGTTCAATTTTGCCGACATTTTCTCCAGCTTTTACTCTCTTGAATCTAATTTTGTGGGAAAATGTACGGAAATGTATTAAAAAGCCGGGAAATGTGAGCTATAATCCACAAAGTGCGCCCATATACCTGTGCCCATGAATCTTAAAGAAATGTTAAAATTTGCTGATAAGATAGTATTTGCCAAAACAGGTCAGCACCTTGACGATTTACAAGAAACGGTACTGCGAGGGACTCTACAACATGAGACATATAAGCAAATAGCTAAAGATTGTGATTTTTCTGAAAGTCGTGTTAGGGAAGTAGGATCGGAATTATGGCGCATACTTTCAGAAGAGTTAGGGGAAGATATTCATAAATCAAATTTACGCTCGGCAATGGAGAGATTGCAAGTCTCCATATTTTCAAATGTTGTACAAGATTATGTCGGAGTTGGTAGCATTAACACCTGTGGAGAACCTAGACACCCGCCAAATATCCCAAATTCACACCCACCAAATCAGGAAACATCTACTAACCCACAACAAACTAAAAATCTACATCAAGATTTAAGCGAAATGCCAGAGTTGGGTGATTTCTTCGATCGCACCCCCGAACTCGACACCCTCACCACTTGGATTCTACAACAACGCAGCCGCCTGATCGCGCTCACCGGCATCAGTGGCATCGGCAAAACATCCCTAGCAGTCCAACTCGTACAGCAAATAAAAGATGAATTTGAATGCGTCATTTGGTGCAGCATCGACCCCTCCTACACCCCAGATAAATTTGAACATAAACTAATACAGTTTTTCTCGCATTCAGAAAAACAAGATTTATCCCCAACAAACCCGAAACGCTTACCGCTGATTAAATATTTGCAAAAACATCGCTGTTTAGTAGTCTTAGATGACGTTCACAACCTTTTTTGTAGCGGCGAATTCGCAGGAAAGTATAAACCAGAATGCGAAGAATATCGCTCTTTATTCAAACAGATAGAAAAATTATCCCATCCATGTTGCTTTCTGCTAATCGGTTGGGAACAACCCAGAGAAGTAATTCAAGTTAAAAACCAAAATACTTCTATTCGTATATTACAACTCAAGGGTTTAGACATCGCAGCCGGACGGGAAATACTCAGAGATTATGGGTTAGAAGAAAGCGACAACAGTGAAGCACTCATTCACCGCTACCAAGGCAACCCCCTATGGTTGAAAAGCGTAGCGAATCTGATTGAAGAGTTGGGAATCGGCGTGACAGAATTATTAATAGATGATACCATATTGTTGCCGTCAGATTTAAAAGATGTTTTACAGCAGCAGTTCGATCGCACTTCCGAACTAGAAAAACAAGTTATGTCTTTGTTGGCTAGGGAAAACCAGTCAGTCAACCTAGCAAAATTGCTAGAAAAAGGACAAATATCCTCATCAGATTTACTCAACGCGCTCCAATCTTTATCACGGCGCTGCTTTATAGAAAAACAGGAAAGTCTTTACACTCTCCCACCTGTATTGAGGCAGTATATCAAAGGGTTGTAACCAAAATATAAAATCGCCCTGTGCTATCATAGAATACAAAACTTACAGATATTCGCATAGAAATGTTGTATAACCTGAAATTATGCCAACTATTTTACGAGTAGGCCCTTACCGACTTTACTTTTACAGCCATGAACCGAATGAACCACCTCATGTTCACATTGACCGAGACAAATCATCGGTTAAATTTTGGTTGGAGCCAATCAGTTTAGCAAACAACCTTGGTTTTAGCGCTAAAGAACTTCGGAAAATACAGTCAGTAGTACAAGAAAATCAACAAACACTATTGGAGGCTTGGTATGGGTATTTTGGCGATTCGAGCGGACGAGAGAGTTAAGCACATTCATTTTACCGAAGAAACAATTAGTGTTGATTTAATGGATGGACGAACCATTATCGTCCCTTTAATTTGGTATCCCAGATTGTTTAATGCAACTCCCGATCAAAGGGCAAAATGGGAATTATGTGGAGGAGGCTATGGCATTCACTGGGAAGAAATCGATGAAGATCTCAGTACAGAAGGAATGTTGCGCGGAGCACCTGCCCCGAAAACTTCATCTTGACAATTGACTAGCTAAAAAATATCGAAAAACGCAGATGAGTATAAATCATCTGCGTTCATCTGCGGTTAAATTAAACCATTTTAAACAACCGCCGAAACCTTATCTACAGGCTTGACTTGAGTGAGAAAATCGTGAAGTTTTTCACCTTCAATTACCTCTGTTTCTAACAGTTGTGTCGTAATTGTTTCTAACAATTCTCGATTTTCCTTGAGAATATCTAAGGCTTGTTGGTGTGCAGTTTCGACAATTTCTTTGACTTCTTGGTCGATCGCCTCAGCAGTTTGGGCACTCACCGCACGGCGCGCATTTCCCATACCATCGCCGAGGAAAGATTGTTGAGATCGATCGTAAGCTAGAGGCCCCAAAACCTTACTCATCCCGTAAGTTGTCACCATCCGTTCAGCTAAATCAGTCGCCCTTTGCAAGTCGTTGGAAGCGCCAGTAGTAATGCTACCAAACACGACTTCCTCAGCCGATCGCCCTCCAAGCAGTGTAGCAATTTGACCGCGCAACTCCGACTCATCTAACAAGAAACGGTCTTCTGTCGGTACTTGCAACGTGTAACCCAAAGCAGCCATACCGCGCGGCACGATCGAGATTTTCGCCACTTCGCCGCCGCCAGTCATCACAGCCCCAACCATCGCGTGCCCTACTTCGTGGTAAGCCACAATCTTTTTCTCTTTTTCATTGAGCACCCGGCTCTTCTTTTCCAAGCCCGCCACAACGCGCTCAAATGCCTCTAAAAAGTCTTCCTGTGCCACAGCGAGGCGCTTGTTACGCGCCGCTAGCAAGGCAGCTTCATTGACCAAATTTGCCAAATCTGCGCCCGAAAAACCGGGGGTGCGAGTGGCGATCGCCTTCAAATCAATATCCGGGCCCAACTTCACTGTTTGAGAGTGAATGTTCAAAATTGCTTCGCGGCCAGATAAATCCGGGCGATCGACCAAAACTTGGCGATCGAAACGGCCAGGGCGTAACAAAGCAGCATCCAAACTTTCCGGGCGGTTAGTTGCAGCGAGAACAATTACCGTAGTATTGCCCGCCGCAAAACCGTCCATTTCAGTTAACAATTGATTGAGAGTTTGTTCGCGTTCGTCATTCCCCCCGAAGCTAGCGTTACTGCTACGAGATTTGCCGATCGCGTCCAATTCATCAATGAAAATAATACAAGGAGCCTGTTTCTTAGCCTGCTCGAATAAATCTCTAACTCGGGCAGAACCAACACCTACAAACAGTTCCACAAACTCCGAACCCGAGATGCTAAAAAACGGCACTCCCGCTTCACCAGCCACTGCTTTTGCTAACAAAGTTTTGCCAGTTCCCGGAGGCCCGACTAACAGCACACCCTTCGGAATTCTCGCGCCAATTGCGGTATATTTGTCGGGAGTTTTCAGGAATTCCACAACTTCGACTAATTCAGTTTTAGCCTCTTCTACGCCGGCTACGTCAGCAAAAGTAATCTTCGCAGATTCGCCTTCGACGTAGACCTTAGCTTTGCTTTTGCCGATCGACAGCGCACCCTGTGGCCCACCACCGCCCCGGTTCATGAAAAATTGAAAAATTGCCACAAAAATCAGCGGCGGAACCACCCAGCTCAAAACACTGCCGATCCAGCCATTTTTAGAAGGGGGAGTTGCCGCAAATTCAACGCCTTTTTCTTGCAAAAGTTTAGGCAGATCCAGGTCAAAAATCGGCGTAGTTGACAGCACTTGACCGGGTTTGTCGCCTTCGCCTTTGAGTTGGTAGCGAATTTCATTTTGACCCACCGAAGCTCTCACCACATCTTGTTCTTGGACTTGATGGACGAACAAGCTGTAAGGCACTTGCGGAATTTGCGGCCCCAACAAATTGGGCAAAAAGATATTTGCCAGCAGGAACAAACTTGATAGCAATAACAAAATATTGCTAATTTGCCGAAAACGAGGTAGTTGGGGCTGGTCTTTAATTGCCATTGATAACCGTCATCCTTTAATTTTAACCAATTTTATTCATCTATTTTCTCATCAAATACGCACGCACTGTCAAGCGGATTTCCTCACTCGATTGGGTGGGTTAACCAGCTTGCAAGGATTTGCTACTATTAAAAATGCTTTTTTTAATGAACCGCGAAGGTGTGAACAAGAACAGGCGTCCCGCCTTTTCCACAAAAGAAGAGAAGAGCATTATAGTTGTGAATGGTTAGTTAATAGTTACTCGATGGTTATTACTTCAGAATTGTTTTAAAAATTTCTCGCTTTTTTCTTACTTCGTGAAACAGGCGTCTCGCCTGTTATTTTTCGCGTCTTCGCGGTTCGCTATAATTATACAGCTTCTGGATTTAAATTAATCATTTCCCAAGTAATATAAGTGCCGATCGCACCCCAAATCACGTAAGGCAAAAGTAACAAAGCCGCGGTTTGAGAAATCGGCAAAACAGCCAACAGCAGCACAACTCCCAAAATCTCGCCAACCCCTCCCAAAATCGTCCCTACTTTCAGACTTTTGGCTCTGAGAGTAGCGGGAATATAAGCAACTGTGACAATTTCTAAAAGCAAGTACAAAGCCATCAACAGCCAAGTTTTAAGGCTCCCTGGCTCCTGTTCCCACACGACAGCAGCGCTGCCGACCCCGCCAGCAAAAATTACCGTCCAAATTAACGGAATAGCAGGCTCAAAAAACAGCCAATCCGGTCTTTGAAGTTTGACGACCCAGTTAATATCGCGCAGTTTAAAAAACAGAGTGCCGAAGGCGACTGAGAAAGTCACGCCGCCGATAATCATCCAAGATTCCATCATGGTTCTCAACATTCAAATTGCTCGATCGCTCATTAAGTCGATCGTGCCAAATCCAAGCCGAACTTAGATCCGCCTTTAGTAATAACTTTTGTAAAGCCAGATGCAATTATTGCTAACCGCCTGACACATTCTTAGCAAACTCTTCGCGTCCCGACACCAAATTAGGTGGAACGCCGTTAGGGTAATTTTGCGCGATTAAAGCTTGCAACTTTTCAACTCGATTTCCAGGGTTCGGGTGAGAGCTCAAAAACTCCGGCGATCCCCCGCCCTTCCTAGCAGAACCGAGAATCTCCATTACTTCCACAATACCTTGAGGATCGTAACCCGCTTCCGTCATAAACCGAAAACCGAGCTGATCGCTTTCAAGTTCGTCGGATCTACCGTACCGCAAACCGACAACTTGATTAACAGCTTGAGCAATTACAGCAGCCGACTGACCGCCCCCGCTACCGTCGCTAGTAGCCACCCCAACCGCCGTTACCAAAGACCTGCCCAACTGCTGTTTTGCCAAATGTTCCGCACCGTGCCGGCCCACTACGTGACCCGCCTCGTGGCCAAGTACAGCGGCCAACTGAGCCTCCGAATTCAGCCGTCGCAGCAGCCCCGCAGTAATGAAAACTTGTCCCCCCGGTAAAGCAAAAGCATTGACAGTTTCGGCGTCTCGCAGCAGGTGGAATTCAAACGGATAACCCGCTTGTTTCGCGGCCGAACCGTTGACAACTCGTTCGCCGACTCGATCGACATACTGCTGAATACTTTGGCTGGGATAAAGCCCCCCGTACTTGGAGGCCATTTGATCTCGCGCCTGCAATCCCAAAACTATCTCTTGGCGGGGAGAAAGCTGCACCCGCTGTCTCTCTCCTGTTACCGGATTTTGTACGTCGTTTGTAAAATAGGTGATTGCCCCAAAAAATGCCATTAATAGCCCGATCGCGGCTCGAAATAAAAATTTATTCACAGGCTTTTACCTAAAAAGTTTCGCGCTTAGAATACTATGGTGACAGCTACCTCCACATCTGTCTGAAGTATTAATAATGGAAAGAGGAACCGCTGATTAAGGCAGATATACGCTGATGAACGCAGATGAATCTCAAGATATGAGCCGGCGATATTACTTCAGATTTTATTTAATATTCTATTGGTGATTCCTGATTTTTTCGCAATATGTTTCAAGCTACCCGCCGCCGCCTTGCTATTTGGTACACAGCCGTTACCGCCGTGTTGTTACTTGTATTCGCCACGGGTTTCTATTTCTACGTCCGCAATACTTTGATCGATCGCATTGACGACACCCTCCATCACGTTGTCGAAGTAATAGAGCGAACTCTGGTTATCGAACCGCTAACTTTTCCTAATACCACAGATAAAATTAAATTGCAAGTTAATATTCAAGCGAGTTTTCGAGATAGCACCGATGCCGTAGAAGACGACCACATTGATTTAGAATGGTTCAGTCCTACGGGTGAATTGCTGTGGTCTACTTTATCGGAACCACTGAATATTCCCATTCACGCTAACCGTACTGGCGAAACAGTTTGGATAATTAATAATAAGTTGCACTCAGAGCAAAACTATTCCCTCAGACAAGTCACGCAGCGAGTGGAAATCGGCCGCCAGGTTTTGGGATATTTGCGAGTCAGCCATCCTTGGTTTGAAGTGACAAAACCGATCCGCCAATTAATTTTTGATTTGATTTTGGGGACTGGTTTAACTTTAATTGGCGTGGCGGCTATTGGCTGGTTGCTGTCAGGATTGGCGATGGCGCCGATACGGGAGTCTTATGGGCGTCTCAAACAGTTTACCGCTGATGCTTCCCACGAACTCAGAAATCCGATCGCCACTATTCAAACTAACGTACAAGTAGCTTTGGCGGAACCGGATATCGAACCGCAGCAACACCAACAGCTACAGGTAATCGAACGCCTGACGCGCCGTTTGGGGCGGTTGGTTGACGATTTGCTGTTTTTAGCCAGACAAGACAGCGGTATCCTGCAGCAGCAGTGGATTGAGGTTCCTCTTGATGCTTTGCTGATGGAGGTAATTGAAGAACAACAGGCGATCGCCACTACCCAAAATCTCTCTCTTTCTTTGGAAATTGTCGATCTGCCCAACGCTGAGGACAACTTTACACTGTTAGGCGACTGGGATCAACTAGCCCGACTTTTTACCAATCTCGTCAGCAACGCCGTGCAGTACACGCCCTCTGGCGGTCAAATTCAAGTAGAATTGCAGCTTGCAGCTAAAAACAAAAGAAATTCGGCGATGTTAAATCCAGCACTGCAAATAAAAGTAACAGACACCGGCATCGGAATTTCCGCAGAAGCCCTGCCGCATTTATTCGATCGATTCTACCGCGCAGATCCCGCCCGCACCCACCGCAGCGCCGCCGGTTCCGGTTTAGGATTAGCCATCGCCAAAGCAATTGTCGAAAATCACCGCGGCCAAATCCGCATTGACAGCCAAGTCGATCGAGGTACCGCCGTTACCGTCACCCTCCCCGCCCACAAATCAGAAGCATCTCGCCTCTAAAACTTCCCCTCTTCCTCTCTTCCTCTGCGCCCTCTGCGCCCTCTGCGGTTAAAAAAAATCTACCCCTCAAACCCTTATTCTTCCTACCTCGCGCCCAAACCCAGCGATTAAAATTCATTTCCGCCATAGATTAACATAAACGTTGTTGGAAAACCTCGATCGAACTTGTGAGGAGTTATTTATGTTTCGCCACAATCTACCGTTAAAAAAAATCAGCTTGCTAGCCGCCACCTGCGGAGGTTTACTCGTTAGTCTCGCAACACTTTCCCAAGCCGGCGGCCCCCCGCCCCAACAAGGAAAACCCGTTTCCCAGCCCGCAGAAACTCCCGCAACAACTGAAGAACCCGTCAGCCAACCAACTCCGGCTGCGAGTCCGGGCCCCAGTGAGATGCCCTCTACACCCACAGACGCGCCTCCCCGCTTCCCAATGCCCAGTGCGCGAGTTACGCCTGCTGAAGGCATGATAGTAATTAAACTGGTGAATACCACCAATGCTGTCATCAATTATCAAATCGTAGGCGTCACCCCGCAGCGCACTCTGGGCGAACAATCGGAAATTTTGCTTCAAACCCTCAAAGTGCCAATCACCCTCACTTATCAGCGCCCAGACGGCGGATTGCTGCTGGTTCGCCCCCAAGCAACCGCGATGCCGGGAATGTTGCAAGTCAGTTTCGGCGCGACGACTGAGTTGGGCACCGATACAAAATCGTTGGAAATTCAGGAAGATGGCAAGGTAATTTTGAATTAGGTTAATTGGTTCACGGTTGACGGTTGACTGTTGACGGTTGACGGTTGACTGTTGACTGTTGACTGTTACCATTCGTGTCAACTTAAGACTAAAATCCATAATAAATATCGTTTATAGTTGAGTTTCGATCCCCCCTAACCCCCCCTTAATAAGGGGAGGAAAAGAGTATTCTTACGTCCTTTCTAACTCCTATTAATAGACGGCGAAGAGCATTCAAAGTCCCCCTTCTTAAGGGGGATTTAAGGGGATCGAAACTTCGATACAAACGAGATATACACAGGGTTTTAGTATTATGTTGACACTGATGGGCTGTTACTAATTCCCAATTTCTAATTCCAAATTCCCAGTCAACCGTCAATCGCCGAGTAACAACGGAGGTAACTTTGTAAAAGGTAAATCCTCGTTGACTGCATCAATTTCTTCCTGTTCTCTTTCGTTGATTTGACCGATATAAGACTTGAGAATTTGCGCCAGACGGTTGTTATAAAATCGGTGCAAACTATAATTTGGCGTAGCTGGAAAGCCGCGCCGTTTTTTGTGCCGCCCGCCCGCGCCGGGATCGAAGGTTTGGATGCCCCGATCGATCGCCCATTCGATCGGGGTATAATAACAAGCATCGAAGTGTAAGCAGTCAATTTCCTGCAAACTGCCCCAATAACGCCCGTAAAGTCGATCGCCCTTATACAAACAAAAAGACATACCCACAGGCTGTCTGTCATCTTCCTTATCGTAGGCGGCGACAAACAAAACGCGATCGCGATAATTGTGGTGCAACTGTTCAAAAAATCGCTTAGTCAGATACTTGCTGCCCCACCAACCAAATTTGTCGCAAGTATTCTCATAAAAAGCATACATTTGAGCAAACATGGCTTGGGGAATTTCATCGCCCGTCAGCGTTTTTATCAACAAACCAGCTTGATCGACTGCTTTGCGTTCGCGTTTGATATTGCGGCGCTGGTTAGCATTAAAAGCGCTTAAATAACCGTCAAAATTTTGATAGCCTTGATTTTGCCAAATATAGCTATGGTGCATCCAAGTGCTGAAACCGTGGCGTTCCATTCTTTCGCGCCATGCTGGATCGACATACAGGAAATTGCAACCGGAGATATTATGGCGATCGCAAAAATGGTCGATCGCACTTACCATTATGCTAGTTAACTCATCTTCATCTTCCCCATCAGCAATCAAAAACCGATAGCCTTCAGCCGGAGTAAACGGCGTCATTCCCATCAACTTCGGATAATATTGTACACCCAAACGCTGAGCTAAATCCGCCCACTGATTATCGAACACAAATTCGCCGTAGCTGTGGCTTTTGACATAAAGCGGCGCGCAAGCAATCAACTGTTTGTCTCGCCAGACTGTCAAGTGATGTGGTAGCCAACCGTTTTTACCTGTCGCGCTACCGGAGATTTCGAGATTATTCAGCCAATCCCATTCCATAAAAGGAGTTTTTAGGGGCATCGCTAAGGCATCCCAGGAGGATTGGGGGATTTCGCCTATTTTGCTAATCCAGGCTACAGAATATTCAGGTTTTGGCTGTTTCAGCATAGGGAGATTTGAGCGTAGAGCGATCGAACTTTATTTAAGTTAATACAATCTCTCCTGCTTGTGTAATTATTGGCCACAGGCAAGATGCCTGTGCCACAAAACTCTTGTGGGGTGGGCTTCTAGCTCGCCACAGGCAAGATGCCTGTGCCACACAAGATGTGGGATGGGCTTCTAGCCCGCCACAGGCAAGATGCCTGTGCCACACAAGATGTGGGATGGGCTTCTAGCCCGCCCCAACTCTATAATGCAAAAACACCTCTTGTCCCACCTGTTTAACCGCCAAAAGCTGCAATTTCGGAGCCAAATTCGCCAAAAAACCCTTTCCCTCAACGGGAGTTGGCGCATCCGCCCCGCCTAAAATTAACGGGCACACCGTCAGCCAAAGTTCATCAACCAAACCCGTAGCGAGCACAGACGCTACCAGTTTCCCCCCGCCCAGAATCGCCAAGCGTTTGATACCGAAGCTGGCTAGCTGTTGAAACGCATCAATCCAATCAATCTCTCTATCCGTGGTTTTAGCATGGATAGTGCGATCGAACTTACAGTCTTTCATCGGGTAGGGAAACGGCATTGCCGTGTCCGCATCTTGCCCAGTCAGCAGCCATCGCGGCACCAGTTGCTGGAAAAATCGCAAGTTTGGGTCAAATTGGCGCGATCGCGAACACACAATTTGCACGGGTTGTGGGGGCTTTCCTGCGAGTTCCCGCTGTTTGAGCAATTCCGGCGAAATCACTCGCATCGTCGTTCCATAAGCTTGTAAAGTGCCGTTGCCGAACAAAACGGCATCGTTTGCTGCTACTTGTTGTTCGAGGTGGGCTTTGTCGTTGGCAGAACCGAATCTGGCGGGCGATCGCACTTTATCTGCAATCTTACCATCGGCACTGATCGCGAGTATTACTGTTGTGTAAGGTCGATCGATCTTATCTATCATTAATTTATGGAACTTTCGCACAACATCATAACGGAAAAAGAGGACACGGCAGTGCCGTTTCCCTACCCCAAAATGTCGTAGCGTAGCGGGGCGTAAGCCATCGCCCTTCCCATCCTCTCGCAGTTTGGCAAATTTGACAAAATTTGATATTTTTGCTATGATTGCCTGAAATAAATCACAATTAAAGCTCAACTATAAATGTATGGAAGCTGTAATTGAAAGCATTGTAGATAAGCTGCGTTATTTAGGCAAACCGCAGCTAGAAGTAGTTCTTAATTTTGTTGATTTCCTAACTTGGCAATCAGCGCCTGGTCAGTCATCAAAGGTAAGTGATTCTGATGCAGAAATCAGCGATCGCGATTTTGAGATACTTTTAGATGAATTGGCTGATGATTTTATTCAAAGTCTGGGAAATAATGTGCCAGTGCTATCAGATTTTGCCATAAGTCGTGAAGGTATCTACGAGGAGCATCCTTAGCAATGTTATGCCTTGTAGATACGAATATTCTGCTGCGGTTTTCCGATCGCTCTCATCCTTTATATCCTGTAATCCGCAATGCTGTAAAAAAATTGCGACAGGATGGATATAAACTGCAAGTAGCCTCACAAAACTGCGTTGAATTTTGGAACGTTGTTACTCGCCCGATCGAGAAAATGGCTTTGGGTTGACTCCTGCTGATGCCGAGCTCAAGTTACGCCGGATCGAGCGTCTTTTTCCTTTGTTTCCCGACTCGCATTTAACTTACTCCGAATGGCGCAGGTTGGTTGTTACCTACAGAGTTTCGGGGGTTCAAGTACATGATGCTCGTCTTGTGGCTATTATGAAAGCAAACGGTGTATTACACATTTTGACGCTAAATGTTAAGGATTTTACTCGCTACGCTAGCGAAGGAATTGTGCCAATCGATCCAAATACTATCTCTTAATCATAAAAGTTGATCGCACTTCTAAAAATTCGATCGCCCACCCACAAAAACCCGATCGCCCATCAATCCAAAAACCCGATCGCCCTGAAACCGACCGAAAATTTGTCTGCTTTGTGGCACAGTCCGCCGGGGGTTGAAACCCCCGTCTCATAGCTAAAGTCGGTTGAAACCGACTGAAAATTCACCTAAAACCAATACACATCAACTAACTCTTCAGTCCTCTTCAGAGGACTTTCGCTATGAGACAGGGGTTTCAACCCCGGTTGGACTTGTCGGCGACGAACCAACTAGCCCTTGGCGCGGACTAACTAACGGACTAACAAATCAAATGCGATCGCCCATCCACAAAAAACCCGATCGCCCATCCACAAAAACCGGGTTTTTTCCGAAATACTTCCCTACAACCCACAGATGCGGGCAAAAACCTCGCTGTCAACTGTCAACTGTCAACTGTCAACTGTCAACTGTCAACTGTTTAACTCCCTCCAATCGCAGGAAATGCACCCGGCCCGATCGATCGCCCGCTACAACTGTCACTCCATCAGGGGCGATCGCACAACACATAAACGCACCATCTCCGCTGAAACTAGCAACCTCATTGCCACTAAGTATATCCCAGACTTTTAGGGTGTTATCCATTGAAGCCGAAATCGCTATCAGGCCGTTGGGTGCGATCGTGACTGCATTTACCCTATTACTATGACCCGTGAGAGTTTTCAGTTCCCGGCCTGTTTCGGTGTCCCAAATTTTCAGGGTATTATCCAAGGAAGTAGAAATCGCTGTTTTTCCGTCGGGTGCGATCGCCACTGCAAATACCGCGCCTCTATGACCCGTGAGAGTTTTCAGTTCCCGGCCTGTTTCGGTGTCCCAAATTTTCAGGGTATTATCCAAGGAAGTAGA
>NZ_JAUBRI010000059.1:0-1692 GCF_036701795.1 Microcoleus sp. N9_A1 | reverse complement strand
CCCGTGAGAGTTTTCAGTTCCCGGCCTGTCTCGGTGTCCCAGATTTTCAGAGTATTATCCAATGAAGCCGAAATCGCTGTCTTGCCGCCTGGTGCGATCGCCACTGCTAGTACCGCGTTACTATGACCCGTGAGAGTTTTCAGTTCCCGGCCTGTCTCGGTGTCCCAGATTTTCAGAGTATTATCCAATGAAGCCGAAATCGCGGTTTTGCTGTCGGGCGCGATCGCCACTGCTTGTAACTGGCCACTATGACCCGTGAGAGTTTTCAGTTCCTGACCTGTCTCGGTGTCCCAGATTTTCAGGGTATTATCCCATGAAGCCGAAATCGCTGTTTTTCCGTCGGGTGCGATCGCCACTGCACTTATCCCGGAACTATGACCCGTGAGAGTTTTCAGTTCCTGACCTGTCTCGGTGTCCCAGATTTTTATGGTTTTATCATCGGAAGTCGAAATCGCTGTTTTACCGTCGGGTGCGATCGCCACTGCACTTACCCCGGAACTATGACCAGTGAGAGTTTTCAGTTCCTGACCTGTCTCGGTGTCCCAGATTTTCAGGGTTTTATCCCTTGAAGCGGAAATCGCGGTTTTTCCGTCGGGCGCGATCGCCGCTGCATATACCCAGTCACTATGACCCGTGAGAGTTTTCAGTTCCTGGCCTGTCTCGGTATCCCAGATTTTCAGGGTTTGATCCCTTGAAGCCAAAATCGCGGTTTTTCCGTCGGGCCCGATCGCCAGTGGATAGTCACTATGACACGTGAGAGTTTTCAGTTCCCGGCCTGTCTCGGTGTCCCAGATTTTCAGGGTATTATCCAAGGAAGTAGAAATCGCTGTTTTTCCGTCGGGTGCGATCGCCACTGCATTTACATAGCTAGTATGACCCATGAGGGTTCTAATTTCGGTGCCTGTCTCGGTGTCCCAGATTTTCAGGGTTTTATCATCTGAAGCGGAAATCGCTGTTTTGCCGTCTGGTGCGATCGCCACTGCTAGTACCGCGTTACTATGACCCGTGAGGGTGAAAAGTTCTCTGCCTGTTTTGGTGTCCCAGATTTTCAGGGTGTTATCCCTTGAACCGGAAATCGCAGTTTTGCCGTCTGGTGCGATCGCGACGGCTGCTACACAGCTATTATGACCGACAAGTGTCCGCAGTGCTCCTTCATTTGCCCGCTCTATATTAGCCTTCAAAGGCCTCAACCAAACACTATCTTTTGATTGCCTTCCTTGTTCCAGCAACCCCTGAATCTGGGGCATTTCAAAATCCATCAACCTCCCCAACAATTGCCCAGCCAATTGCGTGTTATCCCCATCCAAAACGTGCGCCGACTTCCGAATTGCCCCTTGAATCAATCTCAGAGTTTGACTTTGCCCCTCGGACAACAAAACATCAGAAACCCTCGCCAAATCGTAATCATCAATTAACGCTTGTACCCCCAAAAAATCCAGTTTCATCTCAATAAAACCGAAATCCATCAACCAAGCACAATAACGGTCAACCTTCCCCTGTTTCGCAAATCTCTTCGGTTGATACTTCAACAGCAAATCTCGATCTTCCTGACACTGCTGTGCCAACCACACACCTAATTCGCTCATATCGGCGCTCCTACTGTAGAGTTATCACTAATGTCATCATTAATATCTTCCAGTGTTAGTCCCGCCGACTGCACGGTTTCATCCGCTTCGAGAAACTGCCGAAAAC
>NZ_JAUBRI010000058.1:0-43001 GCF_036701795.1 Microcoleus sp. N9_A1 | reverse complement strand
TTTACGTGAGAGTAAGGGGTGTGAATCCCTTAGTGGAGTAGGCTCCACGTGCCGAACGACCTTTCAGGTCGCGCCCCTAAGAACCGGACTTGACACTTGTCGCATCATCCGGCTCAAGCCTCTGCCTTCACAGTACGTTTACCACTGTGTACCACTTTATGACAGATTTTGTGTAGGTGCTGGAGATTGTCGATGTCATCCGAGCCTCCTTTTGTCATTGGTACTATGTGATGTGTTTCGATAGCTTCACCATTGCTAAGATATTCGCCACAGATAGGGCATTTCCCTCCTTGATTTTGGGCAATTTGGTAATACTTCGACCCTTTTTCCCAGATGGTTTTCCCAGATTTTGTGGCTCTTTTAGCCCAATATTTTGTTAGGTTGGGGTCGTCTGGGGATGCTGTTCCTTTTACCTTTATGTGGCGTTCGATGGGTATTTTAGCTATGTTAAATAGGCTAATTTCCTTGTTGTTACCTTTTCTGTCCTTGACATTGCAGGTAAACTCCCACCCTTTGCCTCTAATTTTAAAGTATCGGTTGGCAATCCACCGTTTGCTCTTGTTTGGGTGTCGCCGTTTTGCCCATCGCCAAAGTGCTATCCATACCTCAGAACTGATGTAGCTAAACACTTCTTTGCTGACGGCGTGGCGATAGTAGTTTCCAAAGCCTCGAAGTTTGGGGTTTAATTGTTCAATGACAATTTTCTGTTCTACCGTTTTATTTCTTTTGAGCCATTCCCTGATTTCCTTAAGGAATTTTAGGGCTTTCTCTTTTTGCGGTTTGATCAGTAGTTTGCCATTGTATTGTCTGAGATTGAACCCAAGAAAATTAAATCCTTCGCTGATGTGCACGATTCGGGTTTTCTCCCTATTTAGTTGTAACCCTTTGTTGGATAGCCATTGTTCGATTTCAGGTCGGATTTTCTCTATGTCTTCTTGACAGGTAGCGGTGACGATGAAGTCGTCTGCGTATCGGACGAAACCATATCTATCGGATTTGTATGAGCCTTTGACCTTCTTGAATTGGCTCAAGAAGTTTTCCAGACCGTGTAAGCCGATATTTGCCAGTAGGGGGCTGATAATGCCTCCTTGTGGCGTTCCGCTTTGTGTTTCATGAAGTTTTCCCTTGTCTATGTATCCTGCTTTTAACCATTGCTTGATTAGGCTGCGGGCGGGGAAATTCCCTATGGAATGTAGGATGGTTTCATGAGTGATATTGTCGAAGAATCCTGATAGGTCGGCATCCAGAACCCATGTGTCTCTATTACCTTGTAGGCGTAGAAAACACTGCTCAATGGCATCGTGGCAACTTCTTCCGACTCTGAATCCATAACTGTTTGCCTCGAAAAGAGCTTCCCAGATTGGTTCTAGAGCGTTCTTAACTATGGCTTGTGCTACTCTATCCTTGATGGTGGGGATGCCTAATGGTCTTTGCTTCCCATTGGCTTTTGGTATATATACTCTTTTGGTGGGTTTAACCTTCCATAGTGTGTGCTGCCCCATTTCTCGGATGAGTTTTACCCGTTGTTCAGGTGTTAATGCTACCTCCTTGTCCACACCTGCTGTTCGTTTTCCTTGATTCAGTTGGGTAACTTTACGCACTGACAAAATTAGATTGTCGAAGCTTCTTAACATCAGTTTTGTGAGGCTTCTGACCTGATTCCACTGACCGCTCTGTGTGGCACGATAAATCCGTTTCCTCAGATTCTTAACATTCTTGACGATTGATTTCCAGTCAATCTGTGACCAGTCGTTAAGTTGTCCAGAGCTTCCGATAACCATAGTGGTTTCCATCTTTCAATCTCCGTTTAGTTTCTTTGAATCCTGTTTATCGTTTAAGACCTGTCAGAAGTGGGCTACCATTTTCAGGCGGTGTGATGTTGGGATATTCCTCAACCCTTATCCTCTGCATTACACAGGGCGTTCGCTTTCTCTGACTTCCTTTACCCCCTAGACAATTCGGCTGTGATTACTCTTGGCTTACTCTCTTGTTTCGACCTTAAGAGAGAGTCTATTGGGCTTACCGTGTTTCGCTTTTGATGACCTGCGAAAAAGGTTAGGGTTCGACTCATACTCCGATAGCTTTTTGAACTTCTTTATTAGACAGCGAAACTTCTAATAATCAGCTATTTACCTTTTGGTTAAGGTGTTCCAGCCTGATTTCACCTTTTCGTGTATCACGGAGCTAGATTAGTCGTTTACTTATCGTTAACCCTTCCTTTTCTTCCTCTTGCATACACTACCGATTTAGGCTATCAGCTTAGATGCTTGTGTGGTCTGCACTCCAACGATTTTATTACTTACTTTCGTTGTGACCGGACTCGGATTGAGTCTTTTACACGAGGACTGAGGAGAAGTACCCCAGAGAGAGACGGCTCTCTACTCATCAAATGCGACTTTGCACGTCGCGCTTCACCGCACACGGCTCCTAAGTAACATAATCCTGGTCATGGATACAGTATTCTGAAGATATATTCTCTTTCTTACTGCTTGACAGATTCCTGTTTACCCCTAAATCCCACCTTAAGATTGCTCCCAGGTTTTAGGCTTGTAAAGGGCTACTAAAGACCCTGCCTTTTACGCTACCCGGTGCTGTCAGCTTATCTCTGTCATTACAACAAAGCATTGGCTTCTGCGACCATCCCTCACACTCACAGCTTATAGCTAGCAACCTACTTAATTATTTAAGGGCTGTGAGCGCTTTACTTCGTTCCGATTACACATTGGTTGAACTTTTAGCGTAATGCTATCCACCGGGTTTTTGGGCAGTGCTTGTAAGTCAATCCGATAATTGCTTACGCCCTATCCTTGCCTTTGGGCTTGGTCTATAAGCCGTTTGACCATCTATCATAACGGTGGTTCAGACACATTTTTGCTTTCGCTACGCATAAGTTCTTGCTCGACAGCTACCTCATTCGGCTAGAAGTCTTTCTGCCTTTGATCCCCGCTTTATCCTGTTGGTTGCTACCCAACAACATAGGGAAAATGCTTTCACTCCTGCACTTGGAGGCTAGGACTAAGGGAGGAACCCTGCACCTAGATGTGTAATCAGTTATCAAGGTTCTGTTGAACCAGGCTAACCGTCCCTAAGTATTTCTGCTCATTTTGGTTAAACGAATCGCACATCGGAATTGATATCATGGGCGGGCAGGATGCCCACCCCACAAGAAAATTAAATTTTTGTGGCACAGGCAGGATGCCTGTTCTTGAGCATGGTGCAAGATCTCAGTTACTACTTTTACAACAAACCAGGAACTCTGCAACAACTCTAACGTCCATTTTGCAACTTTCTTACCTCTTTGTGCACGCTCATCCCAATCTCCAAAGCCTCATTTAGTAACCGCCCGTATTCAGACGCCCGATCGCTCACATCCAATGCCATCAAAGCAGCCAAATTACTTTCAATATTAGCAAATAACTCGTAACGGCGACCTATAAATTGCTGATTTTCCCTGAGAATCCTCTCTGTTTTCAAAGCACAGACTAAACTTTCTCGAGTGATTTGTAAGGCTTCAATTGCATCTCCTCGGTTAATTAAATTGGCTTGTAAATTGCCAGCAGCCGTTAGGCGATCGATAATATCTAAAGCCTGAATTACCTCATGATATTTCTCAACTTCATCCAGCAGACCCGCCAGCGTTGCCAGAGGCTTTGCCTTTACCCATTTATAGACATTCCAAGCAACAGTAATCGCCAGCGAAAAACCGAAAGTTAATTGTAAAACCCGGACAAATATCTCAGCATCGTTAACTGAACCTACATTATGTTTATTGACCAGCAAAGCCACAGGCAGCGATACAACAAGCGTCACGCAAAATATCAACAACTCATGGAACAAAAGAGCAAACAGCTTTTTGCCGTCCCGGAGTGCCGCAGGTCGGTAAAAATCCGCTGCAAAACCGTCGCTCAAAGCTATTCCACTCAAATCATCTAACTCCTTTTCAGGAATTTTCAATTCATCCAAATCTGCTTGTATCACTATTTAAAATCTCCTTAAATTGCGATTAATTACGATCCTCCCAGAGACATAATTGATTGCCACAGACTCATATAAAAATTGCTTTCTCGGTTTCGGAACAGTTCAAAAGCTTGGCCCGGTGCGCCAAAAAACGGTCTCAGCGTCCATCCCAACTGACTGCCAACAAACGCATAAAGTCCCAACCAGAAGCGCAAAATATTTAGCCTGATGTCTTTGCCTTCGGCATCTTGTTCGGACAGAAAGTGCATTCCTTGATAAATGAAACTTACCCCCAAAAATCCTGTAATTGCCATGATAGCAACATTCAGCAACAGATAAAAAGTGTAATTGGTACTGCTGATTAGAAAAAACAGGCTGACCGGTGCAAATCCAAACAGCAAAACGCTAATCATCGCCATCGCTGTCATCAACAATGTCAAATACTGTTCAAAAGTTCGTTTTGAACCAAACATGACATTAAAAAAGTATAGTGTGGGAAAGCAGATAATCAGTGTCAGCAAGTAAAGTGCTGGCAACTTGATTGCTGAAACGAGACATTGCATCCACGTACTAGATGCACCTAATATTGCTCCGTAAATCCCAAAAAATATGGTACTGGAAATCAACAAACCAAAAATTTTTGATTTGAGCTTGACACCTTGGCGAATTTCTTCGAGAAATTGTTGCCGTTCCCGCAGCAAATTCATTACTACTGAAAAATATTTCACGGCTTCTCCTTGTGATTGATGCGATTCCGAATCAGTCATAACTCAAGCTGAGTTCGATCGGCAATCTTGCCAAATCAGGGCACTCTATGTTAACTCATTATTTTTGTACCCAGCTCACCCCAAGCTGAGATGTGGAGGCGTTTTGAGAGATACTTGCAAAGCTAAACGGCTCAAACTGAATACAGTTATGCTTTGTATTCAATTTGTATTCATTTGTCTCCAAATTGTCTCCAAAAAGGGCGATCGGGTACTCATTGGATACTCAGTTGATACTCAGTTTGGTCGTTCCGTCGTCAAATCGTAGTCATTTTGTATCCAATTTCTAGTCAATTTCTAGTCAACCAGACCCCTTGAAAACCGAGAAAATCAGCAATAAAAAACCTCAAACCGTTGATTTATCGTTGGTTTGAGGTTCTTATAGACGTAAGCGGGCAGCGGGAATCGAACCCGCATAGTTAGCTTGGAAGGCTAAAGTTTTACCACTAAACTATGCCCGCACACAGAAACTAAACTTACCACAAGTCTCTGGGGATTGCAATAGGCCTGTGCAAAATTTTTGAATACCTCCCTCACACTGGCTGAATAGGGACTTGCGCCCCGATCGCCCAATCCACCCAAAAATCCCCCTCTCCCACGCTGCGAAAGGCTTTACGGATGAAAATAAGCGTAAATTTGCTGCGCCAGACGCGGCCCAATCCCAGAAACTTCTGCCAACTGTTCGGGAGTTGCTAAACGCAGGTAGTCGATCGACCGAAAATGTGCTAACAATTGTTTTTGTCGGTGGTGTCCCAATCCGGGAATTTCATCAAGGCGCGATCGCTTCATTCTCTCGCTTCTTCGATCCCGGTGAAAACTCACAGCAAATCTGTGCGCCTCATCCCGCACCCGGCGCAATAATTGTACCCCTGGCTGCTCAGAATTAGTTGGCAGTGGCAAAGATTCCCCCGGCAAAAATATCTCCTCTCGCTGCTTTGCCAAACTGACAACGCGCAACTCTTCTAGCAAATTCATCTCCCGCAAAACAACCACAACTGCTGACAGTTGACCTTTGCCACCATCTATCATAATTAAGTCGGGTTTGTCGGAAATAGTATGAGAAACCGAAGACAAACTACTAATTTCTTCCGGTTCTCCTACATTACTCAATTCATCTTCCTTCTTTCTTCTATCCGTTAAATCCCGTACATTGCTCGTTGCCGAACTTCTTTCTTCTTCCTTCTTCCCATCCGTTAAATCCGCTGCCGAACTTCCTTCTCCCTTCACTCCTCGGAATCGGCGACCGATAACTTCTGCTAAACTAGCAAAATCATCAGAATGACCAGATTTAATTTCAGGATTTTTAATTTTGTAATGGCGGTAGTGCTGATTAGCCGGCAAACCGTCAATAAATACGACGCGGGAAGCTACGGCGTCAGAACCTTGAATATGAGAAATATCGTAACCTTCAATGCGGCGAGGAACTTCTGGCATATCGAGAATTTCTGCTAAATCTTGCATTGCTTGAGAATTGCGATCGCTCAATCTTTGCATTCTCGCCAATTCATACTCAGCGTTGCGTTCCACCATCTCAATCAACTCAGCCTTAGTTTGCCGCTGCGGCGTCAAAATCGTAACTTTTCGCCCCTTACGGTTGCTCAACCAATCTGCTAATATTTCCCCTTCTGGCAATTCGTACTGTACTGAAATTTGGCTGGGAATTTCTACGGATTCGACATTTTGATAGTGTTCTTCCAACACCCGCTGCAAAATCGCTCCGGCCTCTACCCCCCCTCGTTCCCCCCCTTGGCAAGGGGGGGAGGAAAGAGAAAGTTGAGATAACTCTTGCCCATCTTTTACAAGAGATTGAGATAACTCTTGCCCCCCCGTGTCCGCCCTGGGTTGGGGGGGTATTTCCGCCATGAATCCCAATCTTCCGACCAATTGACCGGCGCGAATTTGGAACAATTGAACGCAAGCGTGCTGACTATCGGCCGCAAGGGCGATCGCATCTCTGGAAACCGTATCGTCTGGCAAAGATACTTTTTGACCCGCACTCAAAGACTGCAAACCCTTAATTTGGTCGCGAATGCGCGCCGCCGTTTCAAAGTTTAAATCTTCGGCAGCTTGTTCCATTTGCGGCGCTAACAAATCGAGTAATTCCTGAGTTCTTCCCTGAAAAATCATCGCTACTTTTTGGATAATTTTTCGGTATTCCTCCGGCGAAGTTAACCCTTGACAAACGCCAACGCAGCGCCCGATGTCGTAGTTCAGACAGGGACGGTCTTTAAACAACGGTTGAGGGCGCTGCCGCAGCGGGAAAATCCGATTAATTAAATGCAGCGTACTCCGCAGCGCCCCTGTATCGACGTAGGGGCCGTAATAGCGGTCTTTTGCACTACCTGCGCGGCGTTTGCGGGTGATAAAAATGCGCGGGTATTCCTCCGACCAAGTTATGCACAAATAAGGATATTTCTTATCATCTTTTAGGAGTACATTAAAGTAAGGTTGGTGCTGTTTTACGAGGTTTGCTTCTAACGCTAAAGCTTCTGCTTCTGTGTCGGTGGCGATGAATTCAATTTCGCGCACTTGCTGCACCATCATCGCGATGCGGGGACTGAGATTTTGGGTTTCGCGGAAGTAGGAACGGACGCGGTTTCGCAGTCTTTTTGATTTGCCGATGTACAGGATGCGATCGCCCTCATCGCGCATTAAATATACACCCGGAACCGCCGGAATTTCTTTGAGGCGACTTTCTAGGCGTTCAGCATCTTTAACCAGTGGCAGTGTTTTTATTGATGGCATATAAAATCGAGATTTTCTGGCTTATATATACCATTGTAACGCTATTATCCGAGTCTAGGGAATCAATCACAAATCAAAACGGCAGACTTATTATCATCTACCTTATCCAACGGATATTTATCCTTAATAAATTCTTGCAGCAAATCAAAGAAAATGTCAAAAGCATGACTTTCATCAGTTGAATAGAAGAGAATAATTTTAGCCCAAGAAGCGGAGGTGTTAACAGTAAATCTCTTTTGCAGCCAAGGCTGAAATTCTGCAAATTCTTCCTCTTGTTCTGTGAACGGGGTTTCGAGCAAATCGCGGGCGTGTTGATATCCGCACAAGAACATAAATAAGTGGCTGATAGAAGGGGAACCCATGTACATTCCCGGTTTTTTTTGAATGCGAGCGAGTAATTCGTAAAATTGAGTCATTATTTATTCCTCCTTTATGTAAATTGATACAATTAAAAGCTTTCAATTTATTCGAGAATAAACTGACCGCTCGGACAGTCAAAGTCTTCGATCCATTCTTCTCTAGTCAGTCCGGTTGTTGACAAATTATCAAACACTCGGTTGCGAACCTCAATACCGTAGTGTGTGCCATTCTGAGTAATCGGTGTTCTGCCTTCTTCCCACCGTTGACTAACTATAAAATATCCTCGTCCTACCAACTTTAGTTGAAGATGAGTTCCGTTAATACCGTTTGCTTTTAACCAATTTTTAATAACTTCAGCACATTCAGCGCACTGCAATAGCTTAAAATTCCTGACAAGCGAGGCTATCTGTTGATAAATTTCTTCGTCAGAAAATTGTGGATTGCTTGGCATTAAATCGTATCTCTACTTTACAATATCTGAGATAAAAACTTGCGCGTGCGTTCTTCCTTCGGATTATGAAAAAACTCTTCCGGCGCAGCTTCTTCAACCAAAACACCGCCATCCATCAATACAATGCGATCGGCAACTTCGCGCGCAAAACCGACTTCGTGAGTCACCACCACCATTGTAATTCCTGTTTGAGCCAAATTTCGCATTACATCTAGAACTTCCCGCACCATCTCCGGGTCTAATGCTGATGTCGGTTCATCAAACAGCATGATTTTAGGCTGCATGGCTAGAGAACGTGCAATCGCTACCCGCTGCTGCTGTCCCCCAGACAACTGTCCGGGATATTTTTTTGCTTGTTCCAAAATTCCCACTCTTTCTAACAGTTGCATTGCCACTTCTTCAGCTTTTTTCTTGGGCCAGCGGCGCACCCACACCGGGGCTAGCATGACGTTCTGCAAGACTGATAGGTGGGGAAATAGGTTGAATTGCTGAAACACCATTCCTACTTCTTGGCGAATTTTCTCGATGTTGCGTAAGTCGTGGGAAAGTTCGATTCCGTCGATCGTAATTTTACCTTGTTGGTATTCTTCTAATGCGTTGAATGTGCGAATAAATGTCGATTTTCCTGAACCGGATGGCCCCATCACGACAACGACTTCACCTCGGTTTACGGTCATGCTGACGCCGCGCAGTACGTGAAATTGTCCGTACCATTTGTGGACGTTTTCTGCGACAATTACTGTTTCTGGGCTTGTTTGCTGAGTTTCCATATTTTTTTTATTTTTAAACCGCAGATGGAGGCTGATGAACGCTGATGAACGCTGATGAAAGTAGATGAGTTTTTAGCGCTGGCCTACTTCTAAAGTTCGCTCTATTTTGCGGCTTGCTAGGGACATTGAGTAGCAAAATATCCAATAAATGATGCCGACGAATATGTAAACTTCGGCGTACCTGCCGATATAGGATGGATTTGCTAAAACTGCGCGGGATATTCCGATTAATTCTAACATTCCGAATAGGGCAAGTAGGGATGTATCCATAAATAATCCGATGAATTGACCGCCGATCGCAGGAATGACTATTCGCAGTGCTTGAGGCAGTACAATGAGAATTGTGAGTAGGGGTGTATTTAGCCCGATCGACCTCGCTGCTTCTATCTGTCCCCTAGGCACGGCCTGCAAGCCACCGCGCACGTTTTCCGCCAAGTATGCTGCACTGAATAGAGTCAGTCCCGCAATCGCTCTAATTACTCTATCCAATTTAGGATACTCTGGTGGCAAGAAGAGTTGCAGCATTACTTGACCTAAAAACAAAATGCCAATTAATGGTAAACCACGAATAATTTCAATATATAATGTTGATAACAGTCTCACAACGGGCAAAGAACTTTGTCTGCCGAGTGCTAGCAATACTCCCAAAGGAAAGGAAAGCACAATACTAATAACTGCTAAAAACAGGGTCAATACTAAACCGCCCCAATCATTTGTTGACACTTCTGTCAAACCCAACCCGCCTTTAATTAGCCACAAAACTATTGGGAAGGAAAGAACCCAAATTGCAGGCATCCAGCCCATGATTTTTGGGCTAATTTGCCTTCCGATGGCATAGCTGGCGGCGGCTGCGATAATTATTCCTAAGAGGTAGAAGCGAGAGGTTAGGTCGATCGGCGAAATGACCGCACCCACAACCGCAGCACCTAGTATAATTAGTAAAGGCGGATTCCAAAGACGTTCTTGCCGCTGAATGTTTCCCCAAGTTAATCCTCCCAACAAGGCAATTATGGCCGTTACTATCCACAGCCTCCAGTAGTAGTCGCGGGGAAATCTTCCCGCGAAAAATAGCGGCAAGTTAGCTTCTAACACGCGCCATTGAGCTTTTGTTGTTGTCCAAACGATAATTCCTTTAATAGTTTGGAAGGCGATAATTAGGCAAACTACTGTCAGAATGCTGTTGTACCAGGTACTAAATAGGTTTTTGCGCGCCCAATTCCAAGGGGTAGGCGATTCGGTGGCTGGGGGCGGTAATATGGGGACAGTTTCCATATAGCGGTTTTCAATCCTATGACGTAGAGTAACAAGCAGTTATTTTATTAACCCGCGTAGGCGGGTTTTGTTTGTGTAGACGCGATTTCCAATCGCCAAGGCTAAAAAAAATCCTACTTATTTTCGCCGATTTATCCAATCTTCTCCACCTGGTAACTGACTTAAATGCTGGGCTAACACTGCGGGTAAATCTTTGGCGGAATGGATATAAGTCAAGTTTAATAACCTCACAGCGGTTTGAATAATCAGGTTTCTATCCATCATCTCTGCAAGTTGAAATTGAGTATAAACACCATTCAATACTTCCTCTGCAGCCTCTGCGATCGCATCCTCAATCACCTCCTCCTCTATAAAACTATCCCATTCATCAGAATTGATGTAATAAGATGTTTTATTATCTTTAATATTTGCCTTCTTAATTTCTCTGATTGAATTGCGAATCGAACTTGCCCAAGAACCAGTTAATCGTTGTTCAACTTGATTTTTTATCAAGTGAATCAGCAGAACATTTAAAAAAGATTGGATTTGTCGCAAAATTGCCTGTTTGCTCATTCCATCTAACTCATCGACTATTGCCAAAGCATCCGTATACCTTCCTTCCAATATGCTATTCCTAAGAGCAATTAATTCTTGTGTCATTTGATCTGCCTCAACTTTAATACTAACAAGCTAAAGATAGTTGTGACTTATTTATTATTGGTTAATCGTCAACTCACAAGTTTTGGTTTCTCTGTATAAGCTACATTCACTGTATGCCACTTTATGCGCTATCCTTTGATTACCAGTAAATTGGGTTAAATTTAAAGTCTTTACCTTTCCTTGATTTGTACAGTTTTATTGTACCAATTCATGAACAGAGAAACTATCAAACTAATTGTTAGGTATGTTACCATGATAATTAACATTGCTTCGATCGCCCTTCCGGTCTGATTCAGCGTCGGAGACCCCACCACAAAATAAACGTCGGGATAAGCAACCGCAACCGCTAAACTCGAATTCTTAGCTAAATTCAGATACTGACTGGTTAAAGGCGGCACAATCACCCGCAAAGCTTGCGGCAAAATTACCATCCGCATCATTGTTCCAGACTTTAGCCCCAAAGACTTTCCCGCTTCCCACTGACCTCTCGATACTGACTGAATTCCGGCCCGGACAATTTCTGCAATGTAACTGCCAGTATACAAGCTGAGCCCTGTCACCAAGGCTGCAAATTCTGGAGTTAACTTTAATCCTCCTTCGAGTTGCAATCCTGCTGTCAGGCGGGGGAAATCTAGACGAAAAGGCAGATTTTTGGTGATAATCAAAGCTAAGATTGCACTGAGGATGATCGCACCTACAGCCCAAAACAACTGTCTTCCCGGCTTAGCTTCTTCCAGCATCACCCGCGCCCGCCACATCCACAGCCCAGCCGCCGCCAAAACTCCGAGTGTTAGCAAAATCACCCAAATCTCGAAACCGGGCAAAGCCACAGGCCAAGGTACAGCAATGCCGCGATTTGTCAAGTAAATCGGCCCCCTCATCTGCTGATTGTCTTCCAGTTTTGGCAGGGAAATAAAAACTGCAAAATACCAGAAAAATAATTGCAGCAATAACGGCGTATTTCGCAGAATTTCTACATACAAAGCAGCCAAATTCCGCAGCAGCCAATTGTCGGAAAGGCGGGCAATTCCTACAGTCAAACCCGCAATTGTTGCGAAAACAATCCCCAGACCCATCACCCGCAGCGAGTTGATTAAACCGACAAAATAAGCTTGTCTGTAAGTATTTTCGGGACTGTAGGGAATCACGGTTTCGCCAATGTCAAAAGATGCTTGGGAATTGAGAAAATCAAATCCAAACGCAATCCCCAGTTGCGAGTAGTTGGCATTGAGATTGTCCCAGAGAATGGCGATAACAACTATTACTAAAATTAGGGCGATCGCCTGTCCGGCAATTTTCCAGAAGCGATCGTCCCGCAGCAGTTTTGATATATCTTTAAATTTGGGCAATTTATGCGATTTGCCCGGTTGAGGTTCTGGATTCATAACTTAAATTATATTTGATAAATCTGCTGGCAAATCCAGGCGAGATTGAGCTTTGGTGCGTGATATCGTTTCCGGTTGCATCGGAATGATTTAACCACAGAGGGCGCAGAGAACGCAGAGGGAGAGAATACAGAGATGAATAATTCCGATGCTACCGGATTTGATATGACTTGATATAGCAATCCTAAATGATTCTGATAAATTTGTAGGGGTAGTGCCCCCGTGCCTACCCCCTATCTATCGGGCAACCACGGGGGGATTGCCCCTACAATAATTATGCAAATGATTTAGGATTGCTATAGTTACTCGATTGGCGATCGGGATTTTCACCGTCACGCACCCTACATAGCTTTACTAACGGAACGGCGGCGAGTAAAGCAAACCGCCATCTTTCCAGAGTCTGTTTTGACCCCGTTCTAACTTAAGTGTACTTTTGGGGCCGAGGTTGCGATCGTACATTTCTCCGTAATTCCCAACTTTCTTCACAACGCGGACGGCGTAGTCATTCGGGAGTCCCAAACCTTTACCTAAATCTCCTTCTGTTCCTAGCAAACGTTTGACGTTCGGGTCTGTAGTGCTTGCAACAATTTTGTCTACATTTCCCGAATTAATTCCCAAATCCTCAGCTTCAATCGCCGCGAAAATAACCCATCTCACCGCGTCCGACCATTTAGGATCGCCACTTTTTACCGCTGGGGCTAACGGTTCTTTTGACATCACGATCGGCAAAACAACATTATTCTCGGAATTCGGCAGAGTTGTCCGCTTCGAGACTAGCTGCGATCGATCGGCAGTAATCCCTTGACAGCGACCTTCTTGATAGGTAGCAAAGGTAGCATTCACATCTGGAAACACCACAGGAGTGTATTTAATTCCTAATTTTCGCATTTGGTCGGACAAATTTTGTTCCGTGCTCGTACCTGTCTGCACGCAGATAGATTTGCCCGCAAAATCTTTTAAACTTTTGATGCCGCTGTCTTTTTTGACCATGATGCTTTGAGAGTCATAAAAGATAATTGGGGCAAATTCCAGTCCGGTAGTGCTGTCGCGACTCGCCGTGTAGGTGGTATTTCGGCTGAGAATGTCGATTTCTCCCGCCTGCAAAACTGTAAATCTATCTGTGGCGTTGAGTTTTCGGTACTCGACTTTTTCGGGGTCGTCAAATATTGCCGCCGCGACAGCCCTGCACACATCCACATCCAGTCCCGAATATTTGCCTTTTTCGTCTACAAAGCTAAAACCCGGCAGTTCGCCGCTGATGCCACAAATCAGTTTGCCGCGGCTGATAATTGTATCTATCCGGCTGGAACCTTGTTGCGAGTTGCCACCTGCTGCAGTTGTTGCTGTTGTTTGTCCGGTTTGTGCCGATCGATCCCTACAAGACGCCAACGGTGCCACAAGTAACACACTTGCTAGTAGCAGAAATCCCCATTTACGCATAGATTTTAGTAGAACGCTTTCCTGACAATCCTACCTTGTAGCTGTCAGAACTGTGGCGATCGGCGATGTACAAGAGCCGACGGCTTCTGGCTTAGCCGTTCTGCACCCAGTTCTGCACCCAGACAAGTGTACTCGCTACCAGCCTGTTATTTTTTTGCCCGCTGCGGGCGATCGTCCTTTCCTGCAATATTTATGGAATTTTGATTTAATCGGCTCAGAACCGCTCTGGTGCTAGGCGCTGCTCAGCTAAATCGCGGATTAGGGAAAGCCGAGACTGGATGTATTCGTCCAACAAATCTGCTTCTTTGCCATTAAGCGCAGAGTTCATCTTCAACTGCTTGAGCAGCCACTGTACCAGGGTGGCATCGTCCAAATTCACTAACAGAGTAGCTTGGGTGGTCTCAATTAATGACCAGAGTTGGCGTAACATGACTGGAGTCATAAAACCTCGTTGAGCGTAAATACGCACTTAATGGGCGGGGATAGCGAAAAGCGGGTCTTGGTGTCTCAAGCCGATCGACGAAAAGCACCCTCAGAGCCATCGGCTTAATGATTATTTTATATTTGACCACAATAACTTAATACAGTAGTGTCACAAGCTACAACACACAAGATGTTATAAGAGTTCCGAATTCCTTCACATTGAGATAAATATCTTGATAAAAGATTAAAAATCTTTACACGCGCTCCCTCGTGGGGGCTGCCAAGAGCCGTCCGCGATCGGGTACTCCTGCCCGGTTCGCCAGAAAATTAATTAAGCTGTGGCGCATTTAAATTGTATATTTCAATGCCCTATTCCCCACTGGTCAAATCCTCTACCCCTGTCCTCTTCTCGCTGGTCAGAACCAAACTTTCCCGCTTAGATTTCTGGTACGCCCGCCCTGTCACGGCGGAAGTTTTAGGATTAGGTGCTGAGTGCTGGCAAGGGTTCCGGTTGCTGTGGAAGTGCGATCAGAACCGCTGCACTTAGGAGGCACTCCAATTTGTAACCTGCTGTACTTAGAAAGGAAGGATATCTATTTCTTTGTAAGGTACTTTGCCAGTTCTGAAACTTCACCGGCGCGCTGCCAGTCAGCTTCTCCTCGTCTAACTTTTGTGCGATCTGTGATTTTCTGAACTTCCCAAAGTTGCAATGTGGTATACGGCCCCTCAGCTTTACCCGATCGGAATACGTACCAGTCAGCAATTTCGGGGGTTGCTAGTTTAGCAGGTTTCACTCGCCGCTCTACTGGGCTTGGAGTTGGTGAGGTAGATTTCTGATTCATCTTCATTAGCCATGCACCGATGAAACCAAATGCACCAAGGACTCCTCCTCCGACTCCAAACATTACGACTGGAGAAGTTGGACGGTATGGCTCTGGTACTGGTGGAGGGGGAGGAGCTACGGGTGATGGAGTTGGATTTGTATTATAGTTTCGCGGATAATACCGATCACTGCTGCGACTTCTTTTCCCTTTTTTTGCGGCTTCAACTGGAATAGAAACTGTTGTGGCAGCTAAAAAGCTTCCACCCAACATTAGCAGCATTTTTCGGCGCGACAGTTTAGTAAAATGGTTCATGTTCTGAGATGTGATAGGGGTATCAATATTTTCTCAGAACACCAGACAAAGTAAAATAGCGCTCGCAGCCCGCCAAGTATTTTATTTTTGGCGGGCTGAACATTTAAAACTCTATTATTTAATTTGGCTGCACTTAGGATGCCTCCAGCTTACTCACTAGCCACCAACTTTTCAACCCTCGCCAGAATTATTTCTAATTCAGCGATAATTTTTGTAGCCCCCTCCAAATCATTAGATTCGGCCAGACTTTGAAGCTGATCTGCCATCTCGGGCATTAACCGCACCGCCGCCGTAGCGCTGACACCTTTAATTTGATGAGCGTGGCGCGCCAGTGTCTCCATATCTCCCGAGGCGATCGCCCCCTTAGCAGCTTCTAAATAACTACCAGTATCCACCACAAAAGCTTGCAGTATTTCCCGCTCAAACTCTAAATCAGCGCCCGAAATTTCGTGCAAACGTGCCATATCGACTACCGATTCGATATCTGGCTCAGAATTTTGAAGTTCCTCGCCATTAAACTTGGGAGTTTCAATTTTTAGCTTAGCCGACCAATTTGCTAGTACCGATTTTAACTTTTCAATCGCAATAGGTTTGCTAATATAATCGTCCATGCCCGCCGCCAGACACTTTTCCCGATCGCCCTTCAAAGCATTCGCCGTCATCGCAATCACCACCGTCTTTTGATGTGGCTCCATCTTGCCAGCAGCAACATCTGCCGCTTCCCGGCGGCGCAATTCCAGCGTTGCTTCGTAACCGTCCAAAATCGGCATCTGACAGTCCATCAACACAATGTCATACTTTTTCAGAGCAACCATAGATAGCGCCTCTGCGCCGTTATTGGCCACATCTGCGGTGCATCCCAAAACTCTGAGTTGATTGATACCAACTTTTTGATTGATGGGAGTATCTTCAACTAACAAAATCTTTAAACTTGCTAACTCCCGGTTGTCAATAGCTGAGGCTCGATTGGAAGTTGAATTTGCCAGCGGCTCATCAATCAGCGTCATCGGGGCGATCGCATTCGCCAAGCAATCAAATAGTCGGTGAGCTTTAACAGGTTTAGTTAAATAGCCACTAAAACCGCTCTCTACCAAGCGTTTCGCCTCTGCAACCTGAGTCATTGAAGTCAGCACCACCCACTTTGTCTGCTGCATTGCCGGCTCAGAAATCCTCAAGCCTTCGAGACTTCCCGCCACCATTTCCGGCAACTGAATATCAACCAAAACGATATCGTAAGGGGAATTAACGCTGACAGCTTTGTACAGAGATGCGATCGTCATCCAACCGTTCTCAACCTCCTCAACCTCCATTCCCCACAAAACAGCCATTCTCACTAGCACTTTTCGCACTGTCGGCTTGTCGCTGGCAACTAACATTTTTCGCCCCGCCAGCACCGTTTCTAAATTCACTTCGCACGCTGTCCCGACAGCAGTTAAATTTTCCTTAACTGTCGGCACAGTAAACCAAAAAGTCGAGCCTTGGCCAGGGGTACTTTCCACACCTATTTGGCCACCCATTAACTCCACCAACTCCTTAGAAATAGCCAGCCCCAAACCTGTGCCACCATATTTTCTGGTCGTAGAGGCATCAACTTGAGTAAAAGATTGAAACAGCTTTTTTTTATCTTCGGGAGCAATCCCAATTCCTGTATCTGTGACTTTAAACAGCAGGAGCATGGAGTCATTATTTTCTATTTTTAACGGTTCGATACTCTCTAAAATTTTCTGATTATCGCTGGCTGCCAATAACCCAGGATTACTAGCATTAGCAACCTCAATTACCACTTCTCCTGATTCTGTAAACTTAATAGCATTGTTGATCAAATTAGTGAGTATTTGCCGCAACCGCGCTGCATCACCTTTAATTTGCAGCGGCACGTCGCTGTCAATCAGTGCCACCACTTCTATACCTTTTTCTTCTGCGGGAGTTGCCAACAAATCCAGCACTTCATTCATACAGATACTGAGGTTAAATTCTAGTATTTCTAAGCGCATTTCTCCTGCTTCCAGTTTGGAGAGATCCAGAATATCGTTAATGATGGACAGCAAATTTTGGCCGCTGAGTTTCAGCGTCTGCACAAAGTCGATCTGTTCGGGAGTAAGATTCGTTTTCAGCAGCAAATCAGTCATCCCCATCACTCCATTCATCGGAGTACGAATTTCGTGACTCATATTTGCTAAAAATAACGACTTCATTCGAGACGCTTCTAGGGCTGCTTCTCGGGCCTGCTGCGCTTGTTCAAAAAGAGTAGATTGCTGAATGGCGATCGCCAACTGCACGCTCAACCTTCCCAGCAAATCCACCTCAGAATCAGTCCAAACGCGCGGAGATCTGCACTGATGGGCAATCAGCAATCCCCACAACCGATGTTGACTCGTTTCCAAACTCCTTCCCGGCAGTTCAATTCGAGTTTCCGGCGAGTATTCTGTTGCCAAACCTTGACTTTCATCGCCTATAAAAATTGGTACAACTACATTAGCTCTTACCTGCAAACTAGCAAGTAAATCTCGGTGTTCCTCGCTCAAATTAGCCGTATAAATATCTGCCATTGCTTGAATTGTTTCTGCACTGTACAGCCATACATAACTTTCCCCAAAGGATGTTCTTTGAACTTTTCTGCCCAGCAGGGGCATCCAATCATCCCCTACCGATTCCACAACCACAATCGCTGTTTCCTCGGAATCAAAACGATAAATTACCGTGCGGTCAGTTGCCAGCAACTGCCGCACTTCATGTACAGCAGTGCTCAGAGTTTGAGTGAGGTTGAGAGACTGCCGGACTCGCTGGGCGATCGCCGAAACCAGGCGTTCTTGTTCTGCTTGTTCCCGCAGCATTCTCTCAGCTTGCTTGCGTTCGGTGACATCGCGAATTACCGCAGCAAAGCACAGCGGTTCGGTGGTTTGAGGGTGCTTGACCAGAAAAGCATTCATCACAACATCAATGGGTTTTCCGCTGTGCAAGTGGTGCATTTGACCTTCGCCTTGCCACTGGCCATGACTGATAATTGTTGGTAAAATCTCTTGACTGAATTTCTGTTGAAAATTGGGCCCAATATAATCCCAGATCTCCGTATAAAGCACTGCCGAAAGATTCTCTACACCCACCAGTTTTCGTCCGGCTTCGTTGACAAAAAGCGTTTTGCCTTTCAGGGTAGCCATACCGATAAAATCGCTGCTGTTTTCAATCAGCGACACAAATTTTTGCCGTTCTTCTTCTCCTTTTTTGCGTTCGGTAATGTCGCGCTTGACGCAGACATGACAAATTACATCGTCGGCGTTGTTAATCACAGAGTATGCGGCAACGTCGATCGCCAGCGTCTGGCCTTTTTTAGTGCAGTTAGTAATTTCGCCCCGAAAACTTCCTGTTTTCGCTAAACTTTGGGCAATTGCCGAAAAGCGCTCCCCCGCAACCAGCGGCGACGCTTCAGCTTCTAATTCCGCGTCTGTGTATTCTAAAAGCGTTTGGTGAGCAAGATTTTGTTCGAGGAAAAACCCATCAGCATCGATAATGACGATCGCATCATTGGAGTTTAAAAATATTTCTCGGTAAAGTTTTAGTTTTTCCTCAGCTCGCTTGCGTTCGGTGATGTCTCTTTTGACACTTACGTAACAAACTACATCCCCAGCATCATTGATAACCGCAAAAGCCGAAACCTCCACCTCAACTGTTCCTTCTTGCACAGCCTTAATACAGGTCATTTCGCCTCGGTAACTCCCTGTTTCTGCCAAGCTTTGCAGCACAGACATAAATGCCTGTTCTCCCATGTGAGTTGCAGGTGTTTTTCCCCACAATTTTGACGCGCTGTTACCCAGCAAAGCCGTGTGAGCTTGATTTGTTTCTAAGTAATAGCCTTGGGGGTCTAAGATCGCGATCGCATCGTTGGATTTCAAAAAGATTTGTTGATAAAGTTGCAGCTTCTGTTCAGCTTGTTTCCGGGCGCTAATATCCGTGAACAAGCCATAGTAAACTATCTCCCCCGATGCTTGAAATTCTGGCTGGGAAGCTCCTTGCACCCATTTAAGTTTTCCTGACGGAGTGACAATTTTTCCTTCCCACCGCCAAGGCTGCAAATTTTCAGCAGAAAGCGTCACCGAGTTGAGAAAATCATCTCGATCTTCGGGATGAATCATGTCAACAATTACATTAAAATCCTGCTGAGCAGCCTCTGGTTCTATTTCATACAATTCTCGGCAGCCCGCGCTTACAAACGAGAAGGCCATCGAGCCGTCTGGATTCAAATCAATTTGATATACCGTACCGGGTACGCTAGCAGTAATTTTTTGCAGTTTGGCTTGGCTTTGATTCCTGGCTTCATCTGTGGCCTGCAATTGACCAATCTCTCTAGAAAAGCCCAAAACCCCAAATATATTACCCTCTGCATCGCACAGTGGCACTTTTTGCGTGTCAAAGATGTGCTGTTTGCCACCTTCAAAGAGGAGCGCCTGGTAGGGATTGCGAACCCTCTCCCCAGCCAGCACTGCTCGATCTTCCTCGCGGATGCCCCTAATTCGGCTGTTGCGATCGCCAAATACTAATTCGGCTGAAAACCCTAATTCAATATCATCTTTGCCGATAATTTCCTCAACATTTTTCCCCACATATTCAGCAAAACTTTGATTTACAAAAATGTATCTAAAGTTTCTATTTTTCGCAAAAACTCTGTCCGGGGCATCGTCCATTACAGCCCGCAACAATAGTTCTTGACTTTCCGAATCCAGAGCAAAATTATTTTGAAATTTATCCTTGACTCTGGTCGTTTGACGTGCTATAGTTATTAACTGTTTTGCACAAATTTGAGCTACAGTGTGGAGCAAACAAAGGTGTTCCAAATTAAAAGCAGTTGCCTGCTCTGCACCAATGAAAAATACTCCCAACAATTCTTCACTTTCATCCAGGTTGGCTGGTGCCATCAACACCGACTGAAACTGAGCAATTGGTGGCGGAGTGATGTTGTGCGCCCAGTCCCGATTGCCAGCAAGCCATTCAGCGCGAGCAGCTTGCAAGCGCCCTTCCATTTCGGCTTTGGTGCTAGGACGTAACGGCTGTAACTGTTCCAGATATATTTGATCGTCCGGTAGCGTCAAAATGGCGATCGCCTCTCCAGGAATCAGGCGATCGAGATGTGCCAGACACGCAGACCAAATTTCATCAGCACTGAGAGCGGCTTGAACTTTTGCAGTAAGTTCGTTGAGAACTTGCACTTCCAAGGTACGCTGGCGGACTTTTGCTTTGAGGCTGGCGGCTAGGATTTGCATAGTGCTCACCAAACTGGTTTGCTTATATTATAATTATTGATTTTTAAACTTTTTCAAACAATCATCTTAAAATACATCCGCCGAAAAAACAACTTTTTTATATTTATATTACTTTCAACCGATAAAAAAAAGCGTGCGATCGGGAGCAAAGCGGCACCGCAAGGCACCTGGTTTGCTCCCGCAGCGAGATTAGACGGCGAAATTATCCCATTAAAATCACGTTATCGATCACATGGATCACGCCGTTGTCAGCTTCGATATCCGCAGCGACAACTGTAGCATTTTTCACCTCAAAACCGTCAGAACAATCAATTTTAATCGGCGAACCTTCCAAGGAAGTAACAAAACCGAGTTTTGCCAAATCAGCCTTCATAAACTTGCCGGAGACGACGTGAAACATCAAAATCCTGGTCAGTTGGGGAACGTTCTGCACTAGGGTTGTGATAGTTCCCGGTGGCAATTTCGCAAAAGCATCGTCAGTGGGTGCAAAGACAGTGAAAGGGCCCGGACTTTTGAGCGCATCTACTAAATTAGCTACTTGCACCGCTGTTACCAGGGTTTGGAACGAACCCGCACCTACGGCAATATCAACAATATCAGGCATTTTGTGTTACCTCATTTGGCAAAAAAAGTTATATTAAGTATCGTAAACTGATTTGGTTACTGGTTATATCAAATCTGTTAGCATCGGAATTATTCATCTCTCTTATCTCCCTCTGTGTTCTCTGCGTTCTCTGCGGTTAAATCATTCCGATGCAACCGGAAACCATATTATTGGTTATTTGTACAATACTGCTGGCGTACCCGAGGCCAAAACCTCTGTTTCTAAATCGGCTCTTGGTGAATTAAAATTATCTCCTTTGTGAATGCTAAAACTGCCGTACAAAATTGAAATTTCAAAAATATCTGTATGAATTAAAGCCGCTGTCCGGTGCGCGTCCTCACCCAAATGAATGCCTATTAAATCAGCTTCAGGCTCTTGTACATCTTCAGGATGGAACACCTCCCAACTGATATCTCGGCAGTCATGAAATACTATGGTATAAGGCAAGCGATCCCCTGTAGGATCGTAAATACATTCAAATAAAATTTCATTTCCCCACAAACAGACATTAACATTCGTTACGAGGGATGTCAGTCCCCCTAAATTAAGCAAGTTGTAGTCATCCGGCATACTAATTCCTCACTTTTTCTCCAGTATTGTGTGTACCCAGAATTGGGTTGCCAAATTCATCGCGTGTTTTGACCAAGCTGCCGTCTTTGTCAAGACGCAAACCTTTGTTTATTCTTCGGCCATCTGAACCGTATCTGGGAGCTGGGGGTGCGTATAACTTCACCATCAGTACGAATATTGACTCGCGAACGATCGGCAAATTCGTATTCAAGATAACCCCCTTCAGTAGTTCTGATTTCTGCACCCAGCCCGCGCAAAAAGTCATCGACTTCTTGGCGAGTCATCCCGCTTAAGTCTCCAAATTCCGATGCAATTCCATTGCCTCCAACTCCCTGACTCGGCACTCAAGTCTCCTCATCAACCCTTGCCGTTTCTAATTTAGCACATTACCTTGTGCAAGTAGCTACGCAATACGCTTGTGATACCAAAACCTCGGTTTCTTAACTCATTCCCAAGTCTTTTATCTAAAATTTCACCGCTCAAATCGAAATTACTAAGCGACTGCTTGCGCTTGTGATACCAAAACCTCTGTCTCTAAATCTTCAGAATTTAGTTTTTCTCCCTTTTGAATGCTAAAACTGCCGTACAAAATTGAAATCTCAAAAATGTCTGTAGTAATCACTGCAGGCTTGCGGTGTTCCGGCTCGCCCAAAGTAATTCCGAAAAATTCAGATTCAGGTTCGCCAACTGCCTCTTCATCGTGTACAGTCCAACTGATATCGCGACAGTCTTTGAATGCCAGCATATAAGGCAATCTTTCTTCTGGATTGTAGACGCATTCAATTAATACTTCGTTTCCCCAGAAAGATACGTTGACTTTTGTGATTAAAGATGTAAAGCCACCCAAGCCAAGCAAGTTATAGTCATCCTTCCAATCACTCATTTAATTTTTCTCCCGTATTGTGAGTACCTGGAATTAAATTACCAAATTTGTCTCTCCTCCGCAATAAATTACCATCTATATCGAGACGCAAACCTTTGTTGATATTTCTTCCATCTGAGTCATATTTCGGTGCAGGGGTTCTAATCACTTCACCGTTAGGACGGATCATTACTGTTGACTTATCAAAAAAATTATATGCAACATAACCATCTCTAGTAGTTCTGATTTCTGCACCCAGTCCGCGCAAAAAGTCATCGACTTCTTGGCGAGTCATCCCGGTTAAGTCTCCAAATTCCGATGCAATCCCATTTCCTCCAACTCCCTGACTGGGCACACAAGTCTCCTCATCAAGCATTGCTGATTAGAGTTTAGCACAGTTGGAAAATGGGAAAAAGGAAGTTCGACAATGGATGAGTGTAACGGATGTAACCGATGTAACGGATGGAAGGAAGAAGGAAGAAGGAAGAGGGAAGAATCATTCCTCAAACTCGCAAGGCCGAATTCCCAATGCCCAATTCCCAATGCCCAATTCCCAATGCCCAATTCCCAAAACAAATAGGGCGCGCACCGCACGCCCTATCTATCAGCAATTAGCCAACAATTATTTATTAGCCGAGTTGCACTTTCACCACGCGGTTCTTTTCTGCTTCCGCTTTGGGCAAATTCAGGTGCAAAACTCCATTTTTGTACTCAGCTTCTACGCTGTCATTTTGAACGCGCGTGGGTAGAGGAATCACCCGGCGGAACGAACCGTAGCGGAACTCAGAGCGAGTCATGCCTTTGTCTTCAGTCTTAGTTTCCTGACGGCGTTCGCCGCTGATAGCAACCGCTTCTGCTGTGACTTGCACGTCCAAATCCTGAGCTTCCATGCCCGGAACTTCTAATTTAAGGTGGATGGCTTCGGGAGTTTCATCGAGTTCGGCGGCGGGTACAAAAGCAACACCGTTAGATGTGCGATCGGTTGCCGGAGTCAAGCTATCAAACAACCGATTCATTTCTCGCTGCAAGGAGTCCATTTCCCGCAAAGGTTCCCAACGAATAAGTGCCATAACTAATACCTCGACTATCTGAAGTTTTTAGGAGTTGAGAAACACTTGACTCAACCTGTATTTAATATATTCCAGCTCCCGAAACTGGGGGATTCGGTTTTCCGCAAAAAGACCGATCGCATTTCCGAACATTCGCGATCGGTATTGTAAAATCATCCTAGGTGCGGGTATCCGATCCAACCCGAACCTAGCAATTTTAGATTTTAGATTCGATCGCGCAATTCCCATCTAAAATCTAAAATCGCAGGTTGGTTAACTCCATCGTGAGTGCCCAAAAGAAGCGTAGGTATCAAACAAAGCACCCACCAAACCAAAAGTTAGACCAATGACGAAAAAGCCCTGGAGGGGACAGCCGCTGCCGAAAGTAGCTAAGAACTGCAAAATCAGGTCTTCTCCAGAACGACCAACTCCTTGGAGAGCAGGCACGAAGCCGATCAGCGAAAAGCTAGTCAATCCCGCGCCGATTAACAATAAGGGGGCGACAAAGCTCAACAGGCTGGTCAGCAGTACAGAGCGAAGAAAATTGGGAAAAATGCTCATAAGAGTCAGTAAATTCAGCTAAACTGCCGAAAGGTACAAGCAAACAAAACTTGTCCTTTTCTACGATAGGCAGCGATCGCCCTCAGTGGCCGGTTCTGTCAGAAATCTTAAATCTTAGAGAAGAAAGTTGTTTAAGATTTGTAGATAGATTTCATTTTTGGCAGTTGTTCTACACTTGAAATCCCCTTGAGTACCACTACATCTTCGAGCTTAAGTTTGTGGAGTCAGCGGTTGCTGGCAGCAATTTTATTGGGCGGCCAAGTCATGCTGCACTTGCTGAAGGGCAAAATTCACCGCCGTAACACCCTCGACCAAATGGCCGCAGTCGGCCCGGAATCTCTGCTGATTGCTTTGCTGACTGCGGGTTTTGTGGGCATGGTATTTACTATTCAGGTAGCGAGGGAATTTATTAACCTCGGGGCCGGCAATGTCGTCGGTGGCGTTTTGGCTTTGTCTTTGACTCGCGAGCTCGGCCCCGTCTTAACAGCCGTCATCGTGACGGGACGGGTAGGTTCGGCTTTTGCAGCGGAAATCGGCACGATGCAAGTCACAGAGCAGATAGATGCCCTGCTGATGCTCAGAACAGACCCGATCGACTACTTAGTAATTCCCCGCGTCCTGGCTTGCTGCTTGATGCTGCCAATTTTAACGATCATGTGTCTCGTCACCGGCATCATGGGCGGACTGCTGATTGCTACCACGATGTACGGCATCTCTCAAAGCGTGTTTTTAGAATCAGTCCGCAATTTCCTGAGTCTGTGGGATATTTGCAGCGCGGCAATTAAGGCTTTTGTATTCGGTGGTTTGATTGCTGTAATCGGCACTAGCTGGGGTTTGACCACCACCGGCGGGGCAAAAGGCGTCGGTCAATCGACTACTACGGCCGTGGTGACGGCTTTACTGGCTATTTTTATTGTGAACTTTTTCATGACTTGGGTGATGTTTCAGGGGACGGGCTCTAGCGTACTCAAAGGCTTGTAAGCTAGGAAAAAGATAAAATATGAATAATTGGCAACATTCGTTTACTACCCTCTGATTTAAACCCGTGAATACAACTGCCTCTTCGACTGCGCCCACAAGTACGATCGAACTCGCTCCCAGTTATGCGATTCCCCTAGTTTTGGTACTGGCGGCCGTACCGCTGCTGTTCGTGCAGAAGTGGGTGAGTTTGCCACTTTCTGTGTTCGGCTTGTTTCTGATGTACCAAGCCGCCACCATCCGGCTGCAATTTACCCCAACAGATTTGGACATTTATCGATCGTCCAACTTAATCCGCCGCTTTCCTTACCGAGAATGGCAAAATTGGCGGATATTTTGGCCCGCTGTGCCGATTTTGTTCTATTTCAAAGAAATTAACAGCATTCACTTTCTGCCGGTTCTGTTCGATCGTAAAATGCTACAGACCTGCTTAGAACAGCGCTGTCCCCGTCAAGACTAAAAAAGTTGTTAATTTTTAATTTTTAACTTTTCCGTGCCCTACGCCGAACCAAATTTCCCATGAATTCAGACGAATCTCCAACCCAAGAACCGCAACCACAACCAGCCGCCCCAAGCGGTGACGGCGAAGTCGATTTACCCGTGAATGAGAGGGAGTACCAACTTCTATCTCAAACTCGAGATTTGTGGATCGACGAAAATGAGCTGCCAGCCCAACTCCCGCCAGAAACAGACCCGCCGCTGGGCGAGGAAGATGCCGAAATCGCCCAATTCGTGGACGAAGCAGGCGCCGCAGCCCAAATTCCGGCCAACACCGACAATGGCTCCTCAGAAAGTCCGATCGCTCAAAGTTCGCTTCCAATAGACTCCCAGCCAACAGCAACCGCAGAAACGGTAACGCACATCCCAGAAAATGTTACCGAACAGTTGGCCCTGAGAGTCAAAGAATTGCAGCAGCAAGAACAAGCTTTGACAGAAAAAATTTCCGCCTTGGAAGCCGACAAAGCTAATGCTATAGAAGCGTTGGGTTCCGCTCAAGCATCGATCGGGCGTTTGGTACAAGACGGCTTGATTCAACTAGATCACCGCAAACAAGCGCTACAAATCGAAGTAGAAAAACTAGAACGCCGGCGCGATCGAATTCAAAAGGAAATGCGAACAACTTTTGCCGGGGTTTCCCAAGATTTAGCAATTCGAGTTCAGGGTTTCAAAGACTATCTAGTAGGCAGTTTGCAGGATTTGGCCGCCACTGCGGAAATCTTAGATTTGACGCCACCGGTGCAAGAGACACCCAAGCAAATTCCTGCTGAGGAGTCTCAATCCTCAGCAACAGTAAATCCCAGATTTGCCGAACAAGGATTTCAAGAACAAGCCAAACAAATTCGCCGCACCCTCGATCAATACCGCACTCTCCCCGACTACTACGGCCCGCCTTGGCAACTCCGCCGCACTTTTGAACCGATCCACGCGGAACGAGTTTCTAACTGGTTTTTCACTCAAGGAGGAAGGGGCGCTTTGCGGACTATGGGTTCGCGCTTGCAAAATATCTTGATTACTTCGACAATTATTTCTGTGCTCAGAAGCGTCTACGGCGGGCGGGTGCGGACTTTGGTGCTCGCCAACAGTCCCGAACGTTTGGGAGAGTGGCGTCGGGGTTTGCAGGACTGTTTGGGCATTACTCGCAGCGATTTTGGCCCGGAAAGGGGGATTATTATGTTTGAGTCTGCGGAAGCTTTGGCTCAAAAAGCCGATCGACTGGTGAAAGATGGCAAATTGCCGCTAATTGTCATTGATGAAACTGAGGATTTAATTAGTTTGTCACTGCTGCAATTTCCGCTGTGGTTGGCCTTTGCTTCTGACCCGCAAACTTTGACGACGGCTAAGGATTTTTGATTGGGTAATAATTGGTAATTGGTAATTGGTAATTGGTAATTGCTAATTGCTGATTGGATAGGCGGAAAAAACACACAATATCTTGTAGGGGCGGGTTTAGCTAATAATCTATGAGACAAGCCACTTTATGAAGGCAAAACCCGCTCCTCCCCATGTAATGTTTATTTGTACCACCTACTTAATTGCTAATTGCTAATTATGCTAGGGGAAAGGTTGCAAATTGTAAAAATACACGAAATCTCAAATAAAAAAATGGCTAGCTGGATAATTTTAAATGGCGCATTGCTAATAGCAGCTTATCTGCTAGGTTCGATTCCGACTGGGTACGCCTTGGGGAAATGGATGCTGGGAATTGATATTCGAGAGGTTGGTTCGGGTTCGACTGGTGCGACTAACGTATTGAGGACTTTGGGGAAGTGGCCGGGGTTGGGGGTGTTGCTGGTTGACGTGTTGAAGGGGGTAAGTGCGATCGTCCTAATCCGCTACATTTATTCTCTCACTTTTACCCAGCAGCTAGCAACCGCCGCCGGTTTAGAAAATACTGCAACTCTCCTCCCTTGGATGGCAACTTTGGCTGGTTTTTCTGCTGTTTTAGGCCACAGCAAATCAATCTGGCTGGGGTTTACCGGCGGCAAATCTGTGGCGACGAGTTTGGGAGTTTTGCTGGGTTTGTACTGGCCTGTTGGTTTGGGAACTTTCGGAATTTTCGGGATAGTATTTGCGGTATCGCGAATTGTCTCTTTAAGTTCGATTATCGGGGCAATTAGCGTTGCTGGATTGATGTTTGCTTTACATCAGCCCCTGGCTTATGTATTGTTTGGCATTGCGGGTGGCGTATTTGTAATTGTGCGGCATCGCAGCAATATTCAGCGTCTGCTGAACGGTACTGAACCGAGGATTGGAGAGAAATTGGAAACAGCAGCTAGCGATTAATAATTAGTATTGTTGTACCGCTGGTTGCAGATTACCATTTCTCTGTCCCATCTTCGATTTAAGCTTTTGGAGGAGGCTTTGCAGCGCATTCTACAGCTTAGAATCCCTGAGCAGAGATAATACTCCCTTGAATCTCAGCCACACTTACATTTGCCACAAAGCCTACTATGTCGCCGGAATTCCTAACTTTAATTAGAGTGCCTTGACTCTGTATCGGTTGAGGATCGAATACACCTGGCGCGAAAACTTGATTGAAACTTTCTGGTGCATCAAACCCCAATAAGAGTGTCACGTTTGTCACGTATTGCAAGTCTACATCGCTAGCAGTCAAACCGCCTGCCAATCCAATTCGATCGGCACCTACTCTGAAACCTGCAATAGCATCGGCATTATTGACATCTGTAACTCCGGGTTCTGCTTGGAGGACGTACAAGTTGCTGCCCCCGATTTTGATTGAATTATTTTCATTCAAGGCGGCTAAAAAGTCGCGACCCAAACCTCCCACCAGAGTGTCATTTCCGTTACCGCTGGCTAAGAAATCATTGCCTCTACCGCCCAAGAGAATATCGTTTCCCGCATCACCCGTAAGCAAATCTGCATCTTGACCGCCGCTGAGAGAGTCATTTCCCTCATTTCCTTCAAGTAGATCTATTCCTTTTCCCCCAAATAAAGAATCGTTGCCCAACTCCCCGCTGATAATATCTTCCCCTTCATTGCCAAATATCAAATCATTAGCTGTTGAGCCGGTGACTAGATCGTCACCTCCGAGCATCCAACCTCCCAAAGGAAAATTAGTTGCATCTGCGATCGACAAAGTAACGACTTCGGATGTATTGTCGCCAATTAATCGCCGCTGTTCTGACGGATCGGGTTTTAAAGCCATAAAAAATTTCCGCGTAAAATCTCGGATGTCAACATGATTAAATAAGCCTCTCTCAAAGTCAATTCATATATTCATAACTTTGAGTTCATAAAAGTCATAACCTTGAGTTCATAAAAGTCATATTTGTGAAAATATGTTGCAAAGGGTAGACAAAAGAGCCAATATCATAATAGTCATAGATTCATCGAACAGGATTTGCCAACATTTAGGGCTAAATACGCGATCGACCGAAGTGAAAATTTCTCGGCGTCTGTCTGCACAAGTTCTGTAAAAATAACGAATAGTGTGAAACTTATGAATGCGGAATCAGCCACAATCGTTCGGGTGAGTGTACAAGAAGCAGCCCACCTTCTAGATAATTTGGTATGCGAACACAGAGGCGAACATTTGAGCCGCTTGCAGCAGACAATTATTGAAGGAGCTTTAGAGGGTTTCACTTACCAAGAAATTCGGGAAAATTATGCGATCGCGCGCGGATATACAGTACACTACTTGGCGCGATATGTTGCTTACCATTTGTGGAAATTGCTGACAGAGGTATTGAGGAATGCAGGAATTGTTGGGCCAGAAGAAAGAGTTCGCAGAGCAAATTTGTGGGACAGCGCGATGAGAGTAGCACAGCAAAGCGTGCAGTCGGAATCTGTACAAAAAAATCCACCCCCTGTACCGCCAGATCCGATGCTGGAGAGAAAACTGCGAATGCGTTACCGAATTACCGAACATTTGGTGAGTACCGAATTTAGCGATACCTATCTTGGTGAAGATGAAGATGTTCCCGATCGCACTTTTTGTGCAGTCAAACGCTTGAAAAGTCAGTCGAGCGAAACCACACAGCGGTTTGAGCGGGAAGCGCGAGTTTTGCGAAGGTTGGGCAAGCACGATCGCATACCGGAACTGTTAGCTCGTTTTGAGGAAGAGGGATATTTCTATTTAATAAATCAATTCATCGAAGGGCAACCTTTGAGTCAAGAATTGAGCGACGGTAAACCCTGGCAAGAACAGGAAGTCTCTGCTTTATTGCAAGATATTTTAGAAATTCTCGCCTTCGTTCACCAGCACGATGTCATCCACCGCGACGTTCACCCTCACAACTTAATTCGGCGGGCTGCTGACGGCAAAATGGTGTTAATTGATTTCGGGGCAGTTAAAGAAATTAACCTCTCGCAGAATAGTCGGGGTCAAACGAAATCGCGGGGCGGAACTCACAGAGATTATATGCCGGCGGAACAAGCACATGGTTCGCCGAAATTGTGCAGCGACCTCTACGCTGTCGGTTTGCTGGGAATTCAAGCCCTGACGGGTTTGCCTCCTAAAAAACTCAAAGTCAATCCCGATACTGGCGATATTATTTGGCGGGAAAAAGCAGAGGTTAGTTCGCCGTTTGCCTGCTTTTTAGACAACATGGTGCGCTACCATTTTCCGCTGCGTTACCCGTCAGCAACCGAGGCACTCCAAGCTTTGCAAAACTTACAGTAACGCCGCCCTAAAAGCGCGGTAACGAAACCGCCGCTATACGCCGGCGTTACATACTTGTAAGTTAATCTCTTTGACATACTCACCGACCTGAAGGTACGGTGATTCTTAAGCCTCGCGACTTAAGTTTCTGCTTCTTCGCAACTGCCTCCACCCTCAAAGAGTTTTGGTCTTATGTTCGCTCCACAGACTAACCCCGCAAGCCCTGCGGTTTTTACGTGTCGAATACCAAACGGAATTCTTCGTAGTTGTGATTCTAGGGTTAGACTTCCATTGCCCTATCCTCTTTTCCCGGTCTACCGATTTTGCTTCGCCGCCAGCACAAGGCTGAACTTCGCTCGTATAGGCTGTTTGATCCATCGTCTCGGGTGGGTCGTTGACCAATTACATTCTAATATAAAGCCGTCCTAAAAGGACGGGGTTTCTACCCAAATTTGTGATGAACCCGTCCCCGCCCGATGGTAAAATTAATATCAACGAGTGTGGCGAGTCGAGAGATTGTAAAAAACTTATGTGCCTGAATCCAGGGGATATTCTGCGCGATCGCTACCGAATTATCGGTCAATTAGGGCAGGGAGGGTTTGCCAAAACCTATACGGCTAACGACGCTTTAGGCAGCCCCGGAAATCCCCTGTGTGTCGTCAAAGAAATTCCGCCGCCTCAATCTAAGGATGGGCGGCTGTTGGAGGAAGCACAACAGCAATTTGAAAGAGAAGCTAGAACCCTCAGACACCTGGATAATTGTGCGCGCATTCCCACGTTAATCGATCGCTTCCAAGAAAATGAAAAATTTTACTTGATCCAAGAATACATCGAAGGAAATCCGCTGAACAAAGAGATCGGTTCAGGCAGGCAGTTTGAGGAGTCAGAAGTTATTGATTTATTGCTGGACATTTTGTCAGTTTTAGATTTCGTCCACTCTCAAGGGATTATTCACCGCGATCTGAAACCGTCAAACTTAATCCGGTGCAAGCTTGACGGTAAAATTGCGGTGATTGATTTTGGGGCTGTAAAAGCGATCGGCACTTTGGCGATCGAGAACGGTCAAATAACTCAAACTCGTGCCGTTGGTACAGAGGGTTATATGCCCGCGGAACAGTGGCAAAATCAGCCAAGGTTTAACAGCGATATCTATGCTGCGGGAATCATCGGTATCCAAGCGATCGCGGGGTTAGATATTGAAGACTTTTTGCATCATAAAAAAACTGGGGAACTCGTCTGGCATTACTCCACTGGCGATCGCCCGATCGTCCAAATTAGCGACAAACTGAAAAAAGTTTTAAATAAGATGGTGCGCTACCACTTTAACGATCGCTATCAATCTGTTGCTGATGTTTTGCAGGATTTGCGATCGCTAGCGGAATCTCCCTCACCGCAGTCGAGAGTACAGCAGCCGCCACGCAAGCGCAGCAGGAAATTGAGAGTTATTCTGCCAATTAAGACTGCCACAGTTGCAGCGGAATATTCGATGATCGCCAGTGACAGCAGGACACCTTTGGCCTCAAACCCTCGTTTAGTCCTCCCAGAGGGTTTAAGCGCCGGAGAAAAAATTCTCCTGACAAGTTCTCGTCCTCGGTTAAAGCAAAGAGGAGTTAAAGAATTTGCAGCTTCAAATTCAGAGAAAGCTTTTAATTTATTCAAAGAATCGTGGCAGAAAGAATACGGCAAAGATCCAGAAACTTTAATTTACACGAACAATGCTTGTCTGGAGAGCGGCAACGATCCTTATTACACAATTGCTGTAGCCCTTCCCATTTGTCGGAGAAATCCGGACAGTTTTGCTCAGCTTGGTTCTCAGGCGAAAGAATTTCTGCGCGGAGTGGCTCAAGCGCAAACAGAAGTTAATTTGGGACTGTCTAATGCTAGCGATCGGGACTTTCCAGGTCGGGGTTTTTTACCAAGTACAGCCATTAACGGCAAAGGACTTAAAGTCATTATTGCTGACGATTCGAATGATGAAGAAGAGGCAAAAAAAAGAGCAATTTCATTGGTTGATCGACCGGAGATTTTAGCAGTTGTCGGTCACGCTAGCAGCGAGATGACGATGCACGCCGTAGATATTTACCATAACAATAATCTGGTTTTAATTTCTCCGGGTGCAGCCACGGAAGAGCTGACATACGAGCCTAAAAAAAATTTCTTTCGCACTCAATATACGACCTGTTTAATCGCTAGAGATTTAGCGAAATACCTCCTAGAAAAAAATCAAAAACAAGTAGCAATTTTATACAATCAGGAAAGCCCATTCGGCGCATCTTTTGTGGAAGAGTACAAAAAATATTTTCGAGATGCCCGAGGAGGAAAAATAGTCTGGATTCGCGATTTCGATATATCTAAAACAGACTTCAATGCCGAAAGAGCAATAAAGGAAATCCAGGCTAACGGAGAAACTGCGATCGTGTTAGTTCCAGACCTTCATGTTACCAGATCCCTAAACAACGCCTTTGAGATAATAAAACTTAACGGCTCTCGCAATTGGATTGTCGGGTCATGGATGCTGATGTGTCCGCAAATGTTGGAATTTGCTTCCCAGCAACCGCAAAAGTTGTTGGAAAAACTCATCTTTTCTGTGGGCTGGCATCCCTTAAGTAGTCCAAACAAAGAATTTCCCCAACAGGTTCGATCGCTGTGGGGAGAAGAGGGAAATACCCGCCTAGCCTTTGCTTACGATGCGATTCGCGCGCTCGTAAAAGCATTGGAAATGCAGCCAAAACCCAGCCGCGAAGGAATGCAACAAATGCTTTCATCTCCTGATTTTAGCGCAGAGGGAGCAACAGGAACCATTGAGTTTAACTCGCAGACAAATGGCGATCGCAAAAATCCTCCCAGCGATTTAGTACATATTGTAGAATGTCCCAAAGAGCGGTTCGGTCTCGCTTTTGTTCCCGTCAAATATCCGACAGCGGAGGCGGCTCGTTTAAAGTGCGAGTGAACTCATATCAAATCCGGTAGCATCCCAATTATAAAGTGCGAGCGTCCTCGCTCGCGATCCACGCCGCGAGCGAGGACGCTCGCACTAAAATTATCAAACATAGGATTCGGATGCTACCGGAAACGATATCACGGACGATCGATTCAATTGTTCGGAGGAACAGCCTCGCCAGCGATTCCGCCCGCGATATCAAGGAGATTCTGGTTATTTTTGCACTCTCCCAATAGCGCTTAATAAAATACCTAAAATTTTCCCCACATCTCTCAGGTAATATTCGATCGGATCGATATAAATAAGGTAATTGCTCAACCCCCCCCTACGGACAAAAATAAAATCTCTGAAACCCTTTGTAGGCAAGTATTCCAAAGTTTGAACACAATTATTTCATTTTTCCGTTTTGATCGCTAAAACCCTCATTCTCTCGTTGATTTTATTGAAGAAGAAGCTTTTTGCTTAAAATTCACAATCTGAAACTGTCTCGCTTGAGGCAGTTTCAGGGGAGGGGGGTAGTTGAGCAATTACTAAATAAGATTGCCCTCTAATTTCAAAAACCTCCATACAGTACCCGATGTCACGGTTCCATAAATAGTTGGAATGTTATTTCCTTCCTGTTCGTTAAATAACCGAGCAGCTAACATCTCGGCACCGCACTGCCCCAACCCTGCTTTAATATCTTCTTTTTTAGCTTCTACAAGGGCAATTACAGGAGCGCTGATAAATAGGCGTTCCGGCGACAAACTTACCAAAAAATCGCAGGTTCCGTTCAATCCTTTTTCAGGATCTACATTAAATTCCGAGCCGGAAAATAAACTAATTTGATAATTTACTTGCCGCCTAACTTCAAGTAAAATCGGTGCGACAATCAGTTCTGAACGAGCTTTTTCTGTATTGATGTCTACTGCTAATCCTGAATTTTCTAGCAACCACGATTTAAGATTTTCGCTAGGCTCTACTTCTGGCGCATCGCCAAATAAATCTTGGTTTTCATTGAGAGTTAAATCGAATTGCTTGACAAGTTCCTTCAACTTGAAGTCGCTATAAGCCATCTTAAATTCTCTGTTGTTATTTACCCAATTCTTGAGAACGCAAACAAGCTGCTTTCACTGCTTCGATCAGCGCCGAACGAAAGCCGTTACTCTCTAATTTAGCAATACCCGCAATAGTTGTGCCGCCGGGACTTGTAACTCGATCTTTCAATTCTGCTGGGTGCATTCCCGTTTCTTGCAATAGCTTCGCCGTACCGAATACAGTTTGCAAAGCTAATTGAGAGGCGATCGCCCGTGGCAAACCTGCACAAACTCCGCCATCTGTCAAGGCCTCGATCAAAATTGCTACATAACCAGGCCCGGAACCAGAAAGCCCTGTCACCGCATCCAGCATACTCTCAGGCACTTCTACCACTTCTCCCACAGCCCCAAAGATGCGCTTTACCAATTCTAAATCAGCCGGTTGCACAAGTTTTCCCGGAGCGATCGCGCTCATGCCCGCCCCCACCGTTGCCGGAGTATTCGGCATCACACGCAGCACTCCCCGCCCGGGAAAAGCTGGTTCGAGCTTGCTGAGTGGCACTCCTGCCAAAATCGACACTACCAGCGCTTCTGGCTGGGAATTAGCCGTTTCTCCATTATTTCCCTGTTTGCGATCGGCTGCCACAGCCAACTCCAAAGCCACCGTATCAAAAACTTGCGGTTTAATCGCCAAAAACAGCACTTCTGTAGCGACAGCAACTTCTAGATTGCTGGCTGTTGTTCCAATCCCGTATTTCTCAGTTAAAAACTCGCGGCGCTTTACCCCAGGCTCGCTCACCAATATTTCTGAAGGCAAATAAACTTTTTCTGCTATTAAGCGGGATAAGAGAGCTTCTCCCATTACCCCGCCGCCGATCGTACCAAATTTTATGTTAGTCATTAGTCACTTTTGAGTTATCAGTTATCAGTTGTCAGTTGTCAGTTGTCAGTTGTCATTGGTTACTTAATTGTTAGCTAATGTTATTAATCTGCAGTGTTTATTCCACAGTTATTAGCTGTTAACTACTGTCAACTGTCAACTGTCAACTGTCAACTGTCAACTAACTACTGTCAACTGTCAACTGTCAACTGTCAACTGTCAACTAACTACTGAGCGATTGGAGCTTGTTCTGCCGGCCAGACTGTCGGTGCAGGAGCAGCAGCACGGGGCCGTCCTTGAGCAGGAGGCACTTCGTGAACCACACCAGACTGAGTTCTCACCTGTACGCAGCTAGGCGTAAACAAGAAAATACTTTCGCCAATTCGCTCTTGATGACCGTCAAGGGCATAAGTACCGCCCGCCACAAAGTCCACAGCTCTTTGCGCTTGGTCTGGGTCCATCACCGTCAGGTTCAAAACCACAGACTTCCGTTCCTTAAGAGCTCGAATTGCTGCCGGCATCTCTTCAAAAGTGCGCGGCTCCATTACTACAACTTCCGAAATCCCGTTCATAGCTCCAGGCATTCCAATCACGTTATTCATTACTGACCCTACTCCCCCGGTTGGTGCAACAACATCCATACCTGTCGATCCTACTACTGACCGCTCTCGCATTCTACGATTTTGACGACGTTCTTCTTCTGCTGCTGCGACGGCAGCGGGGTTCGGTTCAGGCGCTTGGTAGAAGTTCTGATAGCGCTCCCCTTCCGTTTCGTCGTACACGTCATCGTACTCAGGCTCATTGTTGATGCCTACAAAATCTCGCAGTTTAGAAAAAATATTCATGATTCACGCTCCTTCACGACTTTGCTGCCCCGACTATACTCGCGTTGCGCGTTAGTCGCGGGTGGCTGACTACTCTATATTTACCCCAAATTGTCTTTATCAGAAGATTTCAATTATTTATCCCCTCCTAGAGCCAAATAAGGTTTGTCCTAGCCGTACCATAGTAGCACCTGCTTGAATTGCCAAATGATAATCTCCCGACATCCCCATCGAGAGCTGCTGCATTTGAATGCAGGGCAAATTTTGCTGCTGGATTTTGTCAGCAAGTTCGCGAGTGCTGTTAAATAATTCTAGGATTTGCGAGTCATCTAATCCCAGCGGAGGAATTGTCATCAAACCTTGAATTTTGATATGCTGACATTTGTTGAGTTCTGGAAGGTCGGCCAGCAGTTCTGGAACGCTCCAGCCGTATTTGTCCGGGTCTGGCAACATTTTGACTTGCAGGCAGACTTGGGGAGAGCAGGACATTTCCCCCGCCAAGCGCGAAAGTCGCTGAGCGATTTTTAAATTGTCGAGAGAGTGAATCCACTGGAAATGCTCTAGGGCTTTGGCGGCTTTGTTGGCTTGCAAGTGGCCGATCAAGTGCCAGTTGATATCCGGTAAATCTTGCAGTTGGCTTTGTTTTTCGGCAGTCTCTTGAACCTTACTCTCGCCAAAATCCCGGATACCGGCATCATAAGCTTCCCGGATAGCATCAGTCGGTACCTGTTTGGTAACGGCAATTAACCGCACTGATTCGGGCAATAGTTGGCGAATGCTGTTAATTCGAGAGGCAATGGTCATGGGTACTCAACGCTCTTGACTGGAGGAAAGGAAAATTAAGAGAGTTACCAATTAACAAATTACTGATTTTCGTTATTGAAACGTGCGCTGGTGAATGGTCTGCAATTGGTCGTACTCCTGATATTGACCGCTGCGGCGCAGGGTTCGCAGGCGAATTTCGACCATGAGGCGAGCATCGGAGCGGCTGATTGGTTCAAATCTCAGCCCGCCCGGGCCGTTTGTCACCAAAAAAAACAGGCGCTGAGCGTATAGGGTGGTAAATAATTCTTGGCTGTCTTCAACCTGGGATACCCTGAAGAGGAGGCCAAAGTTTGGATGATTCAGGTAAGTTTCGGTAGTCATTCACGCTCACAATCGATCAATTTTAGATTAAAGATTTAGATTTTAGATTTTAGTTTCGCTTGCGAATCGCCCGACGGCGTTGTTTGACGGCGGGGTACAAAGGGCTATCGCCGTAGCCGTGCAATAGTCTCCGTCGTGGCTGAGGCTCAATTGCCACTGGCAATTTCCCCAAACAGAGGCTTGTGCTGCTGCGGTTCCGTGCAGTTGCACATTGGGAGCACCGTTTTGGGAGCGCCGAATTTCCACATCTGCATACCGTATTCCCCGCCATCCCGTGCCTAGAGCTTTGACAACGGCTTCTTTTGCTGCCCAGCGCCCCGCTAGTTGGTTGCAGGAAACTCGATTCATTTTACCTTTAATGCTGCTGTGTTGAGAATTTAGTTGCCCGCAATCCCTTTGTTCGGCGGGCGTGTAAACTTTTTCGAGGAAGCGATCGCCAAACCGGTCTAATGCGGCTTGAATGCGGGGAACATATACGATATCTGTCCCAAGATAGATGTTCAAGGTCTTGGTTCTCTAAATATTTATCTCCATTACTTTAGCAGGACTTAGGCGTGGGAGCATCTCATAGGATTTTAGATTTTAGATTTTAGATTTGGGGATGACTGACTGGATATGGGTTTGGAGTCCACCTACAGTTGTATTCTTATTTGAAACTGGTATCAATTTTGCTTTGATAGGTGGCCGATACCCGTCAAGCATAAATAGTTTGATTTCCGTACTATGCAACTGTCAACTGTCAACCCTTCTCCCTTGCTCTTCGGGCAAGCTGTCAACCGTCAACTGTCAACCGTCAACTGTCAACCGTCAACTGTCCCAACCCCAAGCCAAGCGGGCGCTCCAGAGGACGAGCAAGCAGCCGAGGGCGATCCAGTCTCGGATTTTCAATTGCAACTGGTGCCATTCTACACGGTGTCGATCGGGACTGGTGAAGCCGCGAACTTTCATGGCGCTGGCAATTTGTTCAGCTCGCAGGAGCAAGTTTTCTAACAGCCGCTCAGCTATCATCAACCACACTTGAGCGGCGCTGCGAAATCCGAGTTTTTTCCAGTTTATCGCTCGGGTTCTGACCGATCGCACTAAATTTTGTATTTCTTCCAATACTAGGGGAATGAATCGCAAAGATAAAGTTAATGTTAAGGCTATTTCGGTAACAGGCCAATTCAAGCGGCGCAGCGGCTGCATTAAGTTTTCAATGGCGCTGGTGATTTCTTCGCTGGCTGTGGTAAGGAGATAGAGGTTGGTGCTGTAAATTACTGTAAAAAATAGGGTGCTGACGTTGATAGCTAAATCTAGGGATTTGCGGGTGATTTTAATCGGGCCTTGTTTGAGTACAACGTAACGGTAGTTTGTGGGTTGGGGGAGTTGATTTGGGCTTTGGGCTTTGGGATTGGGGATTGGGGAGTTTGAGCCTAAGTTAAAAGGTTTGTACCAGGGTTTGGGCTCTTCACGGGGTGGAAGAGTTGCGGGCTGTTGGGAAAAGGTTAATTCGTCGGCGGGGATGCGGGGCTGGTGTTCTGAGGGGAGTCCGTCGGGGGCGATCGCGCTGAGGCAAAATACTAATAGACAGAATAGCAGCAGCATTCCCATTTGCTGTTTCCACACGCGCAAGGGAATTGCTGCGGTTAGTGTCAGTACGATTAACATTCCTACTAGCATCAACCGCCAGATGGGATTGGCGAGTATTGGCGCAATCAGAAATGTCATCAACCAGGCTAGTTTTACGCGAGAGTCTAGCCGGTGAAGCCAGGTTACTGGTTGTTCTAGGTAGAGTCCGATAGGAAGCGAGCGAAGTAAATCCATGTTGTCGATTTGAGATTTTTAATAATATCAATAGACCTCTTGCATTCATTCCAAAATTATCTTGAAATTATCTGCGTTTGTCTGTGTTTATCTGCCTTATATCTGCGGTTTCTGTATCAAGAAAGGACTTATACAAGAGATCTAATTTATTGAACTGCGAAGACGCAGTACGCGAAGCGGTGCGTAAGCACTAGGACGCGAAGTAAGAGAAAGAAGGAAAAAAAAGAAAGAAACGCAATTTGCTTTGATTATTAAACTGCGTTTTTTCTTTAATCTAAAATCTAAAATTACTTGACGCGCAGTGCTCTGTTGGTTGTGCTAATTTCGGTGGCACGAACTTTTTTGCCTCTCCAAAGTAGTCGCATTGGTGTACCGGTAAAGCCTAGGTGTTTTCGGAATTGGCTTTCCATGTAGCGACGGTAATTTTCAGTGAATCGTTTGGGATCGTTGACAAACAGCGCAATCGTCGGTGGCTGCGATCGCACTTGAGTACCGTAATAGATTTTGCCTTGTTTTCCTTGGCGGGTAACTGGGGCTGAGTGCCAGCTTGTGGCTTCTTCTATGACTTCGTTAATCACGGCGGTGGGGACGCGACGCTTGTGTTCGTCGGAGGCTTTGTCTACTAATTCAATGATTTTTTCAACTCGCTGTCCACTCATGGCGCTGACAAAGATCATTTCTGCCCAGTCGAGGAAATACAGTTTAGTTCTTGCTGTTTTTTCGTACTCGTAGATGGTGTCGTTGTCCTTTTCTATGGCATCCCATTTGTTGATGACGATGATGCAGGCTCGACCTTCTTGGCTGATGCGATCGGCTAATTTTTGATCTTGATCAGTAACGCCGTCAATTGCGTCAATGACTAGCAGTATGACATCGGCGCGGCGGATGGCTTTGAAAGCGCGGTTGATTCCGAAAAATTCGGCACCATATTCGACGTTTTTCTTTTTGCGAATTCCGGCTGTGTCGATCAGGCGGTAGGTTTGACCGTTGCGTTCTACTATGGTGTCAATTGCGTCGCGGGTTGTGCCGGAAATTGGGCTGACTATGGCGCGGTTTTCTCCGAGAAATGCGTTTAGCAAGCTCGATTTGCCGACGTTGGGACGACCGATTATTGCTACTTTTATTTCATCTACTTCTGGCTCTACTTCTGTGGGAAGGTAAGTCATTAATTGGTCTAGCAATTCACCGGTGCCGTTACCGTGAATCCCGGAAATGGGGTAAGGTTCTCCCAGTCCCAATGTCCAAAAGTCTGCTGCTTGGGTGAGTCCTGTATTTTCCGATTCGCATTTGTTGACGGCGAGAATGATCGGGACTTTTTGCACCCGCAGCCAAGAGGCGATGGATTCGTCGCCGCCTGTGAGTCCGGTTTTTCCGTCTACTACGAAAATGGCTGCGCTGGCTTCTGCGAGGGCGGCCATTGCTTGTTCGCGAATTAAAGGCAAAAATTCTGTCTCGTCGTCGAATACTAGCCCGCCGGTGTCTACGACTTGATATTCCCGATCGCCCCAGTATGCTGGTCTGTAAGTGCGATCGCGCGTGATTCCTGGTTCGTCGTGGACGATCGCGTCTTGGCTGTTGGCTAAACGGTTGACGATCGTCGATTTGCCTACATTGGGGCGTCCAATAATAGCAACTATAGGTAGAGACATAAAAGTAGCAGCAATTAGGCTGCGCCGTAATTTTGAGGTTTAGTCTTGTATTGTAAGCGAAACTGACCGGAATTTTATAGATTGAGGCTGTGTTTCTGTCTTTTCATGCTGTAGGCGGTGTTTTACCAAAAAAAATTGGTTTAAAGCCGGAACCCATAAGCGGGAGAAATTAAAAGAAGACTATTCATTACTCCAATCCTCTTCCTTCCAGGTAGAGGTCGCTATCTTGCGGTCAACTGTCAACTGAACGATCGCCCGTTTAAACATTGAACCCTAAAAAATAGGCACAGCCTATGGATCTGCATTCCCAGCCAGACTCTGAGAATTAGAAATAAAACTTAAATAACTCAACAAATCATCTCATCTGTGGTAATTCTTTGATGATTATGAGGGTAGATATAGGATTTTAGCGATCGGCTATTATTGAAAAAAGCAGGAGTTTAGTTTTTGACCCAAGCTTAAAACAGCAGCTTAAAAATGGAAACTAAATTTCCCTCAAAGCTCAACACATTAGGTGGTAATATGGCTGTTCTGCAACTAGAAGACGGTAGAACATATACGGATATCCGGGCGATCGCGAGTCAACTGGCAGTTTTAAATATTGAGATCGATTCCCTGCCCACAAACGAAAATCCGGCGTTTCAAGAATTGCTGGTTCAAGACATTCTCAATGTTACAGAAAAACAGCAGATTCTCGCAGCATTTAATAGCGAGTTTGAAAAGTTTAAGCGCGTCAGCGGATATCAGTGGTGCGACTTAAAAGTGCTGCATCCAGGTTCGCAGCAGATTTACGCGCTGATGACTCAAAGCGATCGCACTCATACCCACACAGATGCAGAAGTTCTTCACATTTTAGCTGGGGAATGCGTTTTTGGGTTTGTGTATTCTAACGGCTCTCAGGTAAAATTAATGCTGCAAGCTGCAGAATACATTAAAGTGCCTGCCAATACCGAACATTGGTTTTATCTCACTCCGTCGCTGTACTTGAAAGCCTTGCAGTATTACACCAGTGCTCAAGGCTGGGTTCCTCAGTATACTAACAGGAAACTAAAAATTAAAAACTAAATGTAGGGTGCGCTTCGGCGCACCTTCCTCTATCAAAATAGGCAATTGAAATGGCAACTCAAGAAAGAAAAACTATCTCTAAGACTAGAATTAAATGCTCTCTACTTCATTAGGGGCGGCCATTTCAATTTCTTCGCAACGCTGCAAAAGCGCTTCTATTTCCTGAGCTAAAAAAATTACTTCCGGCCAAGAAGAACCGTTAATTAAATCTTGAGCGTGAGCTAATTTGTTTCTCAATGCTTCTGCTGACTTTAAAAAACGCTCCCCGTAGCGTTTGGATTTGAGCCCCAGCCGATCGACTATTTCAGCAGAAGTCAGGATTAAATCTCGCTTGTCGCAGAATTGCAGGTAATCGATTAAGTCAATTGCTTCATTTCGCGATCGCCCCGATTCCCAAAGGTGTTTGGCGGCTAAGATGCGATCGCCCTTAAGCAATTTTTGCCAAGAATCTTGGGGAAAGTAAATCCGCACGATTCGCAATAAATTCATTTCCAGAAGCGTCACCAATCCAAACAGCAGCATCCGCACCGGTGCTTTTTGCAAATCGCCGCAGGTAACGATACCGTTGATCCTGTTACTTTCCAAGACAAATAATCTGGGTTTTTCTCGCAGCAGCGGCAGCAATTCCATTAAAGGAGTGGCGGCGGCGATTAATTGTGAGGGGTGAAAAATTTGCTGGTAGTCGCTGCACTTGCCTGTCATTAAGTGCGATCGTTCTACATAGCCGCAAACCGTGCCCTTTTCTTCGATCCCCAGCACGTCAAAATCGCGGGCCTCCATCCACGATCGCAATTTAGCTGCATCTTCGCAAGCGGGTACAGATTTTAGCGGTTCCGCCAGATATTTAACTGTAATGCTGTCTTTGAATAAATCCCGCAAGTCGGCGGAACTTGATTTTAAATGTTTCATCTATTTTAAATTGCAAAAAAAATTATCATTGTCGATCGCCTCCTCAATCGCGTGATTTGCCTCTTTTGCGCGATCGGCTTCTGGGAACCATTGATGCCATATACTTTGTTTACTCGATTTTTCAAAGTAGACTTGAGTTGCATAAATATTCCATCGCTCAGTTAACCGCAGATTTCAAGCGGATAAACACTGATGGACGCAGATTCATTCTATGATTGAAAGCGATTGAGTGCAACTCAAGTCTACTGAATGCGATCGCTCCACCACTCCTTGACAATCGCGTCTATATACTTTCAATAGACCTCTTGCAAAAATCCTTTTCATCAGTTAATGGGACGGGCTCTCCGGCCCATCCCACAAGAAAAAATCACTCTTGTGGGATGGGCCGGAGAGCCCGTCCTAATTATTTTTGCAAGAGGTCTAAT
>NZ_JAUBRI010000057.1:0-43589 GCF_036701795.1 Microcoleus sp. N9_A1 | reverse complement strand
GAGAGTGGGAGAGTGGGAGAGGGGGAGAGTGGGAGAGGGGGAGAGTGGGAGAGTGGGAGAGGGGGAGAGTGGGAGAGTGGGAGAGGGGGAGAGTGGGAGAGGGGGAGAGTGGGAGAGTGGGAGAGGGGGAGAGTGGGAGAGTGGGAGAGGGGGAGAGTGGGAGAGGGGGAGAGTGGGAGAGTGGGAGAGGGGGAGAGTGGGAGAGGGGGAGAGTGGGAGAGGGGGAGAGTGGTGATGACTTTCGATCGCTAACCAATTACTTTTGATTGATGAAGACAATGACAGAAAATAACGAGGAATCTTGCAGCCAAGGCTTGAGGGCTTGTGTCAAAAGCCTGGGAATCGCTCAAATCGAGCGGCATATTTTTATCTGTGCCGACCAAACCGTGCCCAAGTGCTGCGATCGGCAAACCAGTCTGGAGGCGTGGAATTACTTAAAAAAACGCTTGCAAGAATTGGGGTTGGACAAGCCAAGTGCCACTAGACCAACCTGCGTCTTTCGCACGAAAGCCAATTGCCTGCGAGTGTGCGCGTCGGGCCCGATTATGGTAGTCTATCCAGACGGAGTGTGGTATCGCGACGTTACTCCACCCGTCATTGAGAGAATTATTCAGGAACATCTCCTAAACTCAAAGGTAGTTCAAGAATACGCTTTCTTGACTCATCCTTTGCCTGTGCGTGCTGAGGCGGAGCCAAACATTTAAGTATAGCGCTGTTTAAAGTACAGGGTTATAGGTAAAGTGTTAAATTTAAGGTTAAGGGTGAGAATTTGAGACAGTTTGGCGTCCGGGCGATCGCACCTGCTACAGTTCAATAAAACTGTAGTTAGATTCTTGTCTTCCTTGTGCGGCTTCCCGTGTTCCTTGTGTTTCTCAAAAGGTACAGTAAAAAAATCGATCACAGGAACTGTGAAATTTTGTGCAAAAATTTCTCAGTGGCAGACACTAAGCAGGTTGCCAAACTACACTAGAAACAGTTAAATACGTAAGTAGGGAGTCTGCTTAAATTTCTCTATATCAGAAGTATCATTTAAAATCGGGGCATTAACCTGAAATTGAACCGATCAAGATTAAATATTTAACTTGGGATCTGTTAGGGAATCTCCAATCAATCAAGGCTGATCTTGACAGGGCGATCGTCGATTACAGGTTTGGGCTGCGTTCCAGGTCGTAAGACACTCACAAACAGCAGTCAATTATAGGTTGGAAAGCGGTAATACCCGCCCCGCTTTCCCTCACCGCCATCCCTTCAGCCGACCGTCGTCCTCCACCCCCAGCCGGGTGGCGGGGGACTGACGGAAAAGACAGAAGTGAAAATAAGGAAGCGTGCGGGATACTTTAGCGGCAATAAACATGACAAAGGACAATAATTCAGGAGATCAAAAACGGCTGATGCTGGTTGACGACGACCCCAACTTGATCTTGCTGGTCAAGGACTACTTGGAGTTTCGGGGTTACAACGTCATTACAGCAGAAAACGGCAGAGACGCTCTGGAAAAACTAGAACAAGAAGTTCCCGACTTGATTATCTGCGATGTGATGATGCCGGAAATGGACGGCTACACTTTAGTCAAACACATCAGAGAAGACCCTCGCACTAGCTGGATTCCGGTTCTTTTCTTGTCCGCAAAAGGTCAAAGTTCAGACCGAGTAAAAGGCTTGAGCACTGGGGCTGACGTTTATATAGTCAAGCCTTTTGAACCAGAAGAACTGGTAGCCCAAGTGGAATCTTCTCTGAAAGCAGCATCCCGCTTGATTCGCCACTCAAATCCCGGTATGGACAGTGGCCCCAAAATTAAGGCGCGCCGCAATGTCGAATTGACTCCCACTGAGTTAAAGGTGGTACAGTTGCTAGCGCAGGGTATGGCAAACCGCCAGATCGCAGACGTGATGAATGTCAGCCAGCGGACTATCGAAAGCCACGTCAGCAATATGCTGGGCAAAACAGGTCTGCACAACCGGACAGAGTTAGCTCGCTGGGCTCTTGAAAGCAAAAAGGCTTGAGCGGAGGTAGTCTGCACTATGAAATCAGGGAGCAAAATCTACTGCTATGCGCTTCGGTATGCCTGCTTGGCGGTAGGGCGGTGGGCGCGGTAGTTTGAAGGCGCCATTAACCTTGACACGGCAGCCGGTATTGAGTTACTAGGCGTATAGTTTGTGAGGGCCCCTCGCTCAAAAGCAAGCAGGGTTAAAAGAACCCTCTGGCGGTAGAGCCGAAAATATGAAATACTGGGGAGATGGAGTTTTCTGAAGTCTAATCTATTGCCTCAGTTAGCTCCATGTTGCTAAAATGTGATATTTAGATTAACTTCTTTCTACAATTATTAGGTCTAAGTTTCTATGACAAACTTAATGAACCGCCTTTCTATTTTTGTGGACGGGAACAATATGTTCTACGCTCAACAAAAGAACGGTTGGTTTTTTGATCCTCGCAGGGTGCTCGAATATTTCAAAACTTCGCAGCCGAATGTCATCTTGATCAATGCTTTCTGGTATACGGGTCTGAAAGACCCCCAAGATCAAAGGGGATTTCGAGATGCTTTGATTAGTCTAGGTTACACGGTTCGCACTAAAATTCTTAAGGAATATTACGACGATGCTTCGGGCAGATATTCTCAAAAGGCTAATTTAGACATAGAGATTGTGGTTGATATGTTTAATACCGTGGATCAATACGACCAAGTTGTGCTGTTTAGCGGGGATGGAGATTTTGAGCGGGCGATCGAGCTGCTCCGCTCGAAAAATACTCATATTACTGTGGTATCAACCGAAGGAATGATTGCTAGAGAGTTACGAAATGCTACAGATAGGTATATAGACCTAAATGAAATTAGGGAACATATCGAGAAGATGGATTATTAGTCAGTTGACAGTTGACAGTTGACAGTTGACAGGGAAGCAGTCCGATTTCATTAATCATTAGTCATTGGTCATCAGTCATCAGTCATTAGTCATTAGTCATTAGTCATTAGTCAGCAGTCAGGCGTTATGGGTTATTGATTATTAATTATTTGTTATGGGCGCGAAGCACAAGACTGGTGACTGGCAATAATTGCCCAGAAAAACGGACAAGTAAAAATCAGGAAAACACTTTTTTAGAGCTATGAAAACTCAACCAAGTCAAGACCGGATTATTATTTTCGATACGACTTTGCGGGACGGAGAACAATCTCCGGGTGCATCTCTGAATGTGGATGAAAAGCTGACTATTGCTCGCCAGTTAGCAAGATTGGGCGTGGATGTGATTGAAGCCGGTTTTCCTTTCACCAGCACGGGAGATTTTGAGGCCGTCCAAAAAATAGCGCGATCGGTCGGCACGGAAAATGGGCCGACAATTTGCGGTTTGGCAAGGGCGAGAAAGCCGGATATCAAAACAGCAGCCGAAGCTCTGAAACCAGCGGTAAATTCGCGAATTCATACGTTTCTGGCTACGTCTGACATTCACTTAGAATATAAGCTGAAAAAGACGCGGGCTGAGATTCTGGAAATTGTGCCGGAAATGGTGGCTTACGCTAAGTCTTTTGTGGATGATGTGGAGTTTTCGCCGGAAGATGCTTGTCGTTCGGAACCGGAGTTTTTGTATCAGGTTCTAGAACGGGCGATCGCAGCCGGTGCAACTACTGTTAATATTCCCGATACTGTGGGCTACACTACTCCGAGTGAGTTTGGGGCTTTGATTCGGGGAATTAAGGAAAATGTGCCGAATATCGATCGCGCAATTATTTCGGTTCACGGTCACAATGACTTAGGATTGGCTGTTGCTAACTTTTTGGAAGCTGTGAAAAATGGCGCCAGACAGTTAGAATGCACGATTAATGGCATTGGCGAACGGGCGGGAAATGCTGCTTTGGAAGAGTTGGTAATGGCGCTTTACGTGCGGCGCCAATATTTTAATCCGTTCTTGGGCCGGCCTGCGGATTCTGACGAACCTCTGACGAATATTGATTCGCGCCAAATTTACAAAACTTCCCGCTTGGTTTCCAATTTAACGGGGATGTTGGTGCAGCCAAATAAAGCGATAGTCGGGGCCAATGCTTTCGCCCACGAGTCGGGAATTCACCAAGACGGAGTGCTGAAAAATAAGCTGACATACGAGATTATGGACGCTGAGTCGATCGGCTTAACGGAAAATCAAATCGTCTTGGGTAAATTGTCGGGCCGCCACGCATTTCACACTCGCTTGAAAGAGTTGGGTTTTGAAATGGCCGACGATGAGCTGAATAAGGCTTTTGTCAAGTTTAAAGATTTAGCAGACAAGAAAAAAGAGATTACTGATTGGGATTTAGAGGCGATCGCCAACAACGAAGCCCACCAAGCACCGGAACTGTTCCGGTTAGAATTGGTACAGGTTTCCTGCGGCGACAAATCTCGCCCGACAGCAACAGTCACTGTGCGGAATCCGGCGGGCGAAGAATTGACCGATGCTGCGATCGGCACTGGGCCTGTGGATGCGATTTACAGGGCAATTAACCGGGTGGTAAACGTACCGAATGAGTTGATCGAGTTTTCTGTACAATCGGTAACAGCGGGCATAGATGCGATCGGCGAAGTCACAATTCGGTTGCGCCATGAAGGCAAAGTATTTTCTGGACACTCAGCAAATACCGACATTATCGTCGCCTCCGCAGAAGCATACATCAGCGCTTTAAATCGACTGTACGTGTCATTACAGTCTAGTGCTGAAAAAGCATCGGAAAAGCCAACTAAAATCAGAAGTGAAGTTGTTGCAGCAGAAGTACAGCGCTGATAAATTTATTGTCAGGCATATTTCTTAAAACAAACCGCAGACGAACCAAGATAATAGCAGATAAATCTCAATTAATCTGCGTTAATCCGCGTTCATCTGCGGTTTCAAATTAATTTTTTTACAAACAACAAACACTTAAAAAAATGCAAGACGAAACGTTAAAAAAAGAGCGACAATTCCATGATGCTTGGGCATCGACAATCGACGTTGATGGCATCCGAGTCAATGATTACTTTGAAGCTTGTACAGCCCCAGAAAATAGATTCATCGTCCAGCAAATGGGCGATATCATTGGCAAACGCCTCTTAGATTTAGGCTGCGGCGCGGGAGAAAATAGCGTTTATTTCGCTAAAAAAGGGGCGCTATGTACGGCGGCTGACTATTCTCAGGGCATGGTAGAAGTTGCTCTGAAATTGGCAGAGACAAACGGCGTCAAAATCGAAGGTTGTACTGTAAATGCAATGGCGCTAGATTTCCCAGACAATAGTTTTGATATTGTTTACGCTTCTAATTTATTGCACCATTTGCCGGAACCAGAAAAAGCAATTCGCGAAATGCAGCGCGTGCTGAAACCGGGCGGTAAAGCTTGTTTTTGGGACCCGATGAAGCACAATCCGGTGATTAATGTTTACCGCAAGATGGCTACTGAGGTGCGAACTGAGGATGAAACTCCTTTGGATATTAATATTGTCAAGTTTGTTGAATCTCTGTTTTCGGAGACGGCTTACGATACGTTTTGGTTGACCTCGCTGTGGATTTTTTTGCGTTTTTATTTGATCGAAAAAGTGCATCCGAATGATGAGCGTTATTGGAAGAAGATTATTCTTGAAGAAGAGAGATTGAAGCCGGAATACTCTCGATTGGAAACGTTGGATGGGTTTTTAAAGAAGTTGCCTTTGATGAAGCGGTTGGCTTGGAATTTGGCTGTGGTAGCAACAAAGTAATTAAAAGAAGTACAATAAGTCTAAGCATTTAATTAAGAAGCTAATTATGCCAGAAACTATTACTGCTATCTACGAAAACGGGGTTTTTCGCCCCTTGAGTTCTGTGTCTTTCCAAGATGGGGAAACTGTGCAGATTCAACTCTGGCCTGATGATCCCAAAAAGCAGGCAGAATTGGCAATCCAGTTGTTGGTCGATCGAGGATTGGTGACTCCACTACCTAACACTCCCCAGAATGTCGAGGCTGTAACCGATGAAGATGTTTATGAATTGGCTAAAAAGTTAGGGGCAAAACCGGGCAAGCCTCTGTCTGAAATGATTATCGAGGATCGCGGGCCGTGGTAAACATTTATTTTTTGGATAGCAGCGCTCTCATCAAAAGATATGTGGTTGAAATTGGCAGCCCTTGGATCAAGACTCTCACGGATTCCCAGACGGGTAACTCGCTGCTTCTCGTCCGCATCACCTGGGTGGAAGTTCTTAGTGCTTTTGCACGCAGACAGCGTGAAGGTGGTATAAATGCTGCGGAAGTTGCTACACTAATTCAACATTTTAGATCGGAATTCAATAGTCGGTATAGAGTTATTGAAGTTGATGAGGTACTAGCTGAAAGGGCGGGTGAACTGATTATTCAATATCCATTGCGGGCTTGTGATGCTGTGCAATTGGCGGCTGCTTTGCGGGTTCAATCTGTTTTAACATCAATGCCAGAAACTCAACTAATTTTTGTTTCGGCGGACAACAGGCTGCTGAATATTGCTCAGTCGGCCGGGTTGGCGATCGACAATCCTAATAATTATCGCTCATCAAACGGTTCGTAGTGCGGACTTTAGTCCGTTCTTATGCTGCGGACTAAAGTCCGCACTACGAACCTGTATTGCTGAAGTGGTTATTTAGAGGATTTTCTTCAAAGTTTTAACTAATATTTGATTCTGTTCTTCCGTACCTACACTAATTCGCAATTTGTCTTCTAATCGCGGCTGATTGAAGTATCTAATCAATATTCCCCGTTCTTTCAGTGTTTGATAAATTCTTTCTGCATCGCCGCCCAGCGGTCTGACTAACAAAAAGTTGGTTTGCGAAGGCCAAACTTCAAAGCCTAATTCCTTGAAGATAACTGCTAGTTTTGCTCGCGAAGCCTTAATCTTTTCGGCGTTGGCTGTTTTGTGGTCTGAATCTGCGATCGCACTCGCCGCCACCGCATAAGCTACAGCATCAACATTGTAGCTGTCTTTAATTTTATTTAATTCAGCCAGCAGCAGCGGATTTGCTATAGCAAAACCCAACCTCAATCCTGCTAGAGAATAACCTTTGGAAAGCGTTCTCAAAACTATAACATTACTGTACTTTTTTGTCAACTCCAAAGCATTTTCTTCTGCAAAATCTACATAAGCTTCATCAATGACAAGAATACCCGATAACTCTTGAGCCAGTTTCTCCAAATCTGCCACAGAAATAGCTGTTCCCGATGGACTGTTGGGCGAGGCTACAAATGTCACAGCACCCCTGGCTCCTATTAGCAAATCGACTGGTAACTGGTAGTCGTCTGGATAGGGAACTTCGACAAATTCTGCATCTTGAATTTGTGCCAAAGTGCGGTACAATACATAGGTTGGCGCGGGACAAACAATCTGTTTTCCCGGTTCGCCCACAGCACGAACTATCAAGTTCAATAAATCATCGCTGCCGTTACCTACAGCAATCCAATCGTCAGGAACTCCCAAAACTTGACTAGCAGCGATGCGGAATTTTTTACCCGTTGGGTCTGGATAGCGCCGCAGCATTTCTCCGTCTATTTCTTGAAGCACTTTTAAGGCTTTTGGAGAAGGCGGATAGGGATTTTCATTAGAATTTAATTTAATAATTTTTGTGCCTAGCGGTGGCTGTTCTCCCGGCACGTAACCCGACATTTCCTGGATGCTTTGGCGAAAATAATTCATCTATTATCTGGCGTTAATCTGCGTTAATCTGCGGTTAAAAAAGATCATATCAAACAATTAGTGACAATCCGAGTTATACCCAAATCAATTAATTTTTGCCTATCTTCTGGATCGTCCACCGTCCACACCACAATGTCAACTCCCTGACTCCGGCTTTCTTGAATCAGTGCGGGATTTTCCAGCAAAATGCGATACTGGCTGCTAATCAAGCGATCTTGATACGCCACAGCTTGAGATAATTGAGTTTTGTATGCTTCTAGATTAGCAACAATGTGTCCGATCGCCAAATCGCCATCTAGCCGCCGCACTTGTGCCAAAAATCCATCACTAAACGAGGTAATAACGCATTTTTCTTTGATTCCTGCACCATTCAAAGTATTGACAAAATCCGCAACTTCTGCATCCGACCATTCGCAATGGGGCTTGACATCAAAATAGAGAAATTTGTCAACTTTTTTCAGGATAACTAATGCTTCTGCGAAAGTAGGAATTTTTTGTCCTGAAAATTCATCGCTAAACCATTTTCCCGCATCAAGTTTCTGCAATTGTGACAGGTTTGTTTCCCTGACTTTACCAGAAAATCCAGTGATTCTATCTAGTGTTGTGTCGTGAAAAATCACCGGTACGCTGTCGGCTGATAGCTGGATGTCGAATTCGATCGAATTAGCTTTGCGGGCGATCGCCAGTTCAAAAGCTGCTAAAGTATTCTCAGGGGCGATCGCCGAAAATCCCCGATGTGCGATAATTTCTAAATTCACTGTCTTGTTCCCTCTAAAAAATCTGCCACAGTTTGATTAAAAGTTTCCGGTTGAGTCAAAAAACACCAGTGATTCCCCGGTACTTTTGCAGCGGTAAGATTTTTCAAGTATTTCTTGTACGGCTGCATTTGCCAATCCATGCGATTTACGCCTTTTTCCGGCTGTACAAACAAAGTCGGTATCTCAATATTTTCAGTTAAACCGGCAACTTTCATCACTTCTACAAATATCTGATTTCTGGCAGCAATCGCAAACTTACTACCCCAATTTCCGTCGGATTTTTGTTCGATTTGGTGTTGGAATACCCTTTGCTGCACGTCACTCCAATCTGCGTATTCTCCCGATTGTTTTGCTGCTGCTTCTGCTTGGGATAAAGTCGCAAACGGGCCCACACATTTGAGACAATCTAATTTTCGGTAAACAATGGGGAGGGTGAGTTTCATCACGGCGGGCAGTTTGGTGATGAAGATGGGGTCTACTAAAATCATACTGCAAAAGCGATCGGGATTTTGTCTCGCCCAAATCGGTGCTAGTTTTCCCGTCCAAGAATGTCCTACAATATGGGCATCAGGCCAGTTGAGATGTGCCATCAAAGCTTCTAAATCTGCGATCGCACTTTCAAAAGTATAGCCTGTTTTCGGTTTGCTACTCTCTCCGTGACCGCGCATATCTGGCGCTACAATATGATAGCGGTTGGAGAAGTAATTGCCCAAGCCCGTCCAGACACACGCACTATCTGCTAAACCGTGCAGTAGCAGCAAACGCGGAACTTTTTTTAGCCCAGTTTGTGGCTGCCATTCTAGGTAGGAAAGTTCAATTTCTGGTAAGTGCAAAGTCTTACGAGTTGGCATAATTAAAGTATTTTATAGTTGGATAAATGTGATTTAACTTTTTTATGAACAGGCAAGATGCCTGTTCCACAAAGAGTGAAGTTTCTTGGACTGTTTTCCTAAACAGGCTTTCCGGCTTATTTCACAAATAATAAGTCTTCTTGTGGGGTGGGCTTCTAGCCCGCCCTTCAGAGCTAATTTTTCCTTTTTAAACTTAACAAAATAAACTGAGTTTTCTGCGCTTCATCAAAATTGTCGTCACTGACCAAAACTACACTTTTGCTGCCATCTGGCAACATCGGCCCGAGGGTCATTCCCTCTAAATTGTACAGCGGAATTCCGAGTTCGCTTAAGTCTAGCAGCAACTTTTTCTTAATAGGTTCGACGGCCACTCGTCCTTTAAAACTCTGGATTCTCGAAGTATCTGTAGCCGCCCCAACCGCTACTTGATAAATCCTAGCGCTGTATCCCGACAGCCCAAAAGAACGTTCTAAACTCAGAATCTGACCGCCACCGACAGTTACTAATTCTGTTAAACCGTTCAAAATAGTCATGGGAACTTGGTCGAGGATGTAAAGATTTTCCGAGACTAATTGAGGCGTTTTATCGACGATAACATAATGTAAAAGACGAAGTTTGTTTGCCTGTTCCGGGTCTAAATCTTGCATTAACGGCGCTTCCGTAGCTGCGAACAAACGAAACGGATCGAGACCGCCCGGACTAAAAGTTTCTGGGTCGATGGTTAAAGATTCAAAACCTAAATTGTCCACCACTCCTTGCTGCTGTTTTTCATCGCTGGCATCGGGAATGTAGCGCTTTGGAATCGGCAAATTTCCCCGCATTTGCCCTGTTTTGAGGTCAAATTCACCTAGAAAAGGAGGGATGCCAACATGAGTAACGCCTTCGCTGGCGACAAATACTGAATTGCGGGGAGAAAAGGCGATGCCTTCGGGATTGATGGAACCCCAAGAGAAGGTTTCACCGTCTGCTTTTTTGAGGGATGTAACGCCTTCAACGGTAACTTTTTTCAGGCGAATATTTTCTGAATCGCTTGATGTGAGGTCGAGTCTCAAACTGTAAAATCTCGCTTCTCCGTTTTCGCTGGGGTCGTCGGAAAGAGCGTAAAAGCGATAAGCTTTAGAAGTGACTGCGCTAATACCTTTGGGGTCGTAGGTGATTCCTGACAAACCGCCGACTGGTGCTCCTTCAAAATTGATTTTTGGCAATTGGTATTCGCCCAAAAATTCTAGAGACATTTCTGGAAAAGAGCGGTCTTTTGCAACTGCGGAAGGGGGGGCGCAAGCTGTGCAAACAGTTAAGACAATTAGGGCTAAACTAAATAAGCGTAAAATACGTTGGCGAAGCCCGCCCCTACGGGGGCTACGCCAACGAAGAGGATCGCCCAGCGTCTTTAAATCAATATAATTGCTGAGTGCGGTAAAATTTATTTTGTTGCTCTTGTTGAACAGTTTGCTTTTGTGCCATCTTTGTGACATAATTTATACCGTTTTGTAGATATGCAAAACTTGATGTTTCCAGAAGAGATGCCGAATCGCGGCAACCCAATTTTGAGAATGAGAAGTTATGTGCCAATTGGGTGCTTGCTTTTCTTGTGGCTGTGTGCTGGTTCTATTGCTAGCGCCCAAACTAATCCACCAGGCCTCGATCAATTTTCTCCTAATCCTCTAGAAATTACCACACCCGATCCCCTAGCTCCCGCTAACGAATCTTTGAGCAGCACTCAGCGGGACGAACTGACAGCGGCTTTGGAGGAGTTAAACTTAGAAGCAGCGACTAAACTGGAAGCTGGAGACGGCGCGGGTGCTTTTGAAATTTGGTTCCGAGAATTGCGGCTGCGGAGGTATCTGGGCCCGGCGGCAGAAATTGCTGCTTTGAGTCGGGTGGGAAGTGCTGCTTGGAGTAACGGTAAAAACCTCGAACTACAGCTTATTACTAAACGGTTGCAAGCAATTCAAAAACAAGTCAAATCTCAAGTACCACTTAATACTGAGTTGCTCCCCACCTTGGTTGCGGCTTTTCAGCAGGTGCGCGCTAAAGGGCCGACTGTAGAAGTTTACCAACAAATTCTCGAAAATGCGCGCCAAAAGCAAGATATATTGGCTGAAGGTCAGATTTTGAAGGATCTCGCACTTATTCACATCAATTGGCTGAGTTACGATAAAGCTGCTCCGGTGTATGAGGAATTGGCAACTTTAATTCAGGAAAACCGCGCTTTATTTGCTGCTAATTCGGCTGTGCCAAATTCTGCTGTAGTTGCGGGAAACGGCGCGCCGCCGCAGCCTGTAACTCCTCCAACTGAGGTAGATACTCTGAGACAGTTGGCCTACGTTTACCAGCAGTCGAAACAACCCCTAAAGGCGATCGCCGCCCGTGAAAAACTAGCATCAGTGTATGTCAACCTGCAAAATCCCAGCGCCATACCACCGCTCAAAATTGCGATCGCCAGCGATTACCAAACCATAGGCCAAATCAATTTAGCCGCTCAATACTATCAGGAAGCATACAATTTAGCCGTCCCCATTCAACAGTATGCCCAAGCTAGCGAAGCTTTGGATAAATTAGCATTGCTTTACCGAGCGCAAAAGCAGTGGGAGCAGACTTTGCGGATTTATCAAATGCAGTTGCTGTTAGAAGAGCGGGCTTACAATTTCTACGGATTGATGAACGCTTATGACAATATCGGTCAAGTTTATCAAGAGATGAAGGCTTACGATAAGGCTTTGGAATCCTATCAAAAAGGGTTAGAAGTGGCTAAAAAATTGGGACACCGACAAGAGTATTTTGCTAAGAAAATTCAGAAAGTTAACAAGCAATTGCAAAAAACTTCGTAGTTGTCAGCCGACAATAATGCCAATCTGCGATGCGAGTAATTTAAATGCAGTAAGGTGCGCCTAGCGCACCCTACAAAACTACTTTTGACTGGTAACTTTCTCGCGATATAGAATAATATACTACATCTGTTTCGTAATAATGAGCATTTTTTTCATATTTCATGCCAACTTTCTGTATCACCCGCTGCGAGGCGATATTTTCTGGGCGGGCGATCGCAACTATTCTATCAAGCTGTAATATTTCAAATCCATAATTTAGACTAGCCAAAGATGCTTCTGTCACCAATCCTTGATTCCAATAAAGTTTGTTGAGTACATAGCCAAGCTCAACTTCCGGTGTGTTGTCCAGAAAACCAAGTCCGCAGCGACCAATCATTTTACGGTCTATTTTATGTACTACAGCCCACATTCCAAAGTTGTTTTCTTCCCAACGTTTGAGCATGGTATGAATGGCGATTTCTGTTGCTTCTCTAGTTCTAACTCCTGCGAGGTATTTCATGATTTCCGGATCGCTGTAGATGCGGTACAGCTCATCTAAGTCGTCTGGCGTAAATTGTCTCAGATACAATCGGGCTGTTTCTATTTCTTGCATGATTAATATAATTTCTACTACTAGATTATGATACCAGTTTTGATAAGTCTTGCTACAAACATTTTGGTTGGATTTCCTTCCTTAACTCAACTCAACTACTTTTGACTGGTAGATTTTTCGCGAGATTGAATAATATACTCGATCGCGATAGTCAAAGTTATGCTGGTATTTCATCCCCATTTTTTCCATTACCCGCCGCGAGGATCTGTTTTCGGTATCTGCAACTGCGACTATTTTTTCTAACTTCTATACTTCAAATCCGTACTTGATGCTGGCCGCCGCAACTTCCGATGCTAAACCTTTCCCCCAATACGCTTTTGCTAACACGTAACCGACTTCTACTTCAGGTGTTTTGCTTAAAAATCGCAGCCCCCCGTCGCCGATTAACTGGTTGTTTTGTTTATTGACAACAGCCCACAAACCGAAAGCGTGTTTTTCCCAATCAGCGATTATTTCAAATAAATCGGCTGCTGTTTCTTCTCTACTTCTGACGCCTTCGCTCAGATATTTCATCACTTTTGAATCGCTGTAGATGCGGTACAGCTCATCTAAGTCATTTGGCCTAAATTGTCTCAGATACAATCGGGCTGTCTCTATCTCTTGCATGATGACATTATAACCTTTCTTTAGATCCCCGACTTCTTTATGAAGTCGGGGATCTGGGTGTTCTGTTTTTTGAGCTTGGTCTAGTTATTTGTTACAATTATGACTTAGATAAATTGTACAGTTTTTGCCATCAATGACCATTTCCTCACCAGTAGCAGACACCAAAAACAAATCCGGCCAGGAAACAGACTGGCGGTTATTCATGAGGTTGGCATCTTATGCAACCCGCAGCAAACGCTTGCTGATTATTTCGATCACACTATTAGTACCGCTAGCAGTCTCAGGAGCAATTCAACCCATTCTCATCGGGCAGGCCATTTCGGTAATTCGCTCGGAACCTACCTACGAATTCTTGCGGGGATTGCCTCTCTCTGCTGCCTTGAATATTTTGGCTATTTTGCTCATGCTAACTATAACACTTAGATTAGCACTGCAATCAGTTCAAGGCTATTTAGTCACGAAAGTAGGGCAAATAATTACTACTGATATTAGAAATGATTTGTTCGCCCACGTCACATCGCTAGCAGTGAGATTTTTCGATCGCACTCCTGTCGGTAAATTGATGACTCGCCTCACCAGCGATGTGGAAGCTTTGGGAGAGGTTTTCTCTTCAGGGGCGATCGGCATTGTCAGCGATTTATTTTCAATTTTAGTAATTGCCATTTTCATGTTTACCATGCAGTGGCAACTAGCTTTAATGTTGGTGCTGATGATGATACCAATTACCGCAGTCATAATTTATTTCCAGTACCAATATCGCATAGCAAATTACAATACCAGAGAAGAACTGTCCGAGCTCAACGCCCAACTGCAAGAAAACCTGACTGGTATTGGCGTAGTGCAGCTATTCCGCCGCGAAAGATTCAACTCAGAATTGTTTAGAGTCACCAATAAACGCTACATTAAAGCAGTCGATAAAACTATTTTTTACGACTCCGCCGTATCTGCGACATTAGAATGGATTGCTTTAGTGGCGATCGCAGCCGTTTTATGGATGGGCGGCCAAAGGGTTTTAGCCGGTAATCTTAACTTCGGTACTCTCTCGGCATTTATTTTATTTGCTCAGCGTCTTTTCGATCCGCTGCGGCAATTTGCTGAGAAATTCACTGCAATTCAAGCAGGATTTACCGCTGTCGAACGGATTAGCGATATTCTCAACGAACCGATCGAAATTAAAGATCCAACTAGCGGGAAGAAGGAAGAAGGAAGTTCGGCAACGGATTATGTAACGGATGTAACGGATGTAACGGATTTGAGGAAGAAGGAAGAAGGAAGAAGGAAGAAGAAAGAGGGAAGAAGGGAATATTATTCGCCGTTGCTGATGGCAGGTCATCCAGAGGCACTTGCCTATAATTTATCTTCAAATGAGGAAGAATTGGTAGAGAATAATCAAACTCCTGTAACTTCTGAATATCGCCTATCCACTAACAATCAAAAATCCCTACTTGCCCATGCCCAATCAAAGCAATCTGAATCGGGAGAAATCCAATTTGACAACGTGTGGTTTGCTTACAAAGAAGACGAATATGTCCTGCAAAACCTCAATTTCACCATCAAATCCGGGGAAAAAGTAGCATTAGTTGGCCCCACCGGTGCGGGCAAAAGTTCGATTATCCGTCTCCTGTGCCGCCTTTACGAACCTAGCCGAGGACGGATTCTGGTTAATCATGTCGATATTCGGGATTTGCCTCAAGCAGAGTTACGCAGGCACATAGGCGTAATTATCCAAGATGGCTTTCTCTTTGCTGGTGACGTGAAGAGCAATATCAGCCTGGGAGAAAGTTACTCGATTGAGGAAATTCAAGCAGCAGCAGAAAAGACAAATGTTGCCCGTTTAATCGAACAGTTGCCTCAAGGTTATGATACGCAATTGCGGGAACGGGGAACCAATCTTTCGGGGGGACAAAAGCAATTATTAGCCTTTGCTCGCGCCGCTATTCGCAATCCCAGTATTTTAGTTCTAGACGAGGCAACTGCTAGTTTGGATGTGGGGACGGAAGCTTTAATTCAAGAAGCTCTAGAGCGTTTGATGGCGGACAGAACGGCGATAATTATTGCCCACAGGCTCTCGACTATCCGAAATGTCGATCGTATTTTAGTGCTCAAACGCGGGCAGTTAGTAGAATCGGGCAGCCACGAAGAGTTGTTGCAGCTAGAAGGGTTGTATGCCAGTTTGTACAAGTTGCAAATGCTGGGAAGTTAGACAGTTGACAGTTGACAGTTGACAGTTGACAGTTGACAGTTGACAGTTGACAGTTGACCGAAGGAAGAAGGCTACGCGATCGGGTAAAAAGACTTGTCAGTCAGCGTAGTCTAAGGAAGGAAGAGGGAATATTTTTCCTAAAGTCGGCAGATTTGCGGTTTTAGATTTTAGATGTGAGAACAAATCTAAAATATAAAATCCAAAATCTCAAATTGATTCACTTGCCTGAAATCATTTTCCCTAGGGTTTCCGGCAAGTGAATTATATGTTGGAAAAGCTGATTTGGCCCGATGCCAAACAATAACTGCATCGCCAGCACAATTGCTGCTAAAGCAATCGCTGTTCCGATGCTGGCTTTCAACACTTTAAACGCCCAATTAAAGACTAGCCAAGATACAAGTAAGGAAGCGATTAAGATAATTAGTTCTATTGGCATATAACATTTTTTACTGTCATGTTTGATTCAAGCAATACTGCCGCGCTTCCGTGTTTCCTTATAAGAAATTCCGACATTTTTTAAGCCGGCTTTAATCATTTGCTGCTCTAACAAAGCGAAAAAGCGAGTTCGATCGCCCCCCGTGACTACCGCTTGATTGTGAGCTTCTGCTAGCGTCACCGGATACCCGCCGCCTTTGTGTACTTGAGCCAGCATCATTCCTAATGCTAAATCTAGCTGTGCTTTATCTTGTGCTACCCATTCCGGCACTTCTATTCTAGCAATTTCTGTGCCAACGTGAACGTAACAGAAATAAACTGAATTGAGGCCGTACAAATCTAAAATTCGAGCTTGGGATTTCCACAAAGGGCTTCTTTGTCCCGGTGAGAGGATTGTTGCCCACAATATGGCATCCCGCAAAGGTTCAAATTCTTGACAAGGTGCTTTTTCGGCGAAAGAAATTGTGGCGGCAAATCCGACGTTCGGACAATTTGTCATGCAGTCTGGTACTTCGTGGGTGCAAGCTTCAAACCGTAAAAAAGATAAACTTTCGCTGCTGCGAGAAGCGCTTAAGTATCCTAACAGCGGAATTCCTGCTAAACGCAACTTGTCCCAAGCTTCTAAAATTGGCAGCAAAATTTGATCGCGCGCTTCGCTGGGTAACTGTTCCAAAAACCAATAAATCAGGGAACCATCTACCATTGCTAAAGCTGGCGCGGGCAATTTATTGTCGTTAACTTTTGCCCAATTGCAGCCCATTTCTGCTAAGGCAATTGCTTCGGAAACGGCGCGCCGGTATCCCATCCATTCTTCTGTTCTAATTCCCCACTGTCGCGAACCGTACAAGTCTTCGGGTTTGTAGAAAACCTCGGGTACGCTGTCTAAAACTGGGTGGCGGCTTTGCCCGTAGTGCAGCATGACTGTGCCGACGTTTAGCAGGTAGCAGTAGGCTATTTCGTGATGGTTGGGGGAAATTTGCGAGCCGTCTGTGGCGAAGACTGTGTGAGCGGCGGGGGGTGCGGTAATGTAGGTGCGATCGCCCAAAGGCTCGATCGGCGTAGCAGCATTAAATAAAGTGCGATCGTGCCAATTCTCTTGCAATTCCACCAATTTTTCTTGTCCCGCTGCTGCCTTAACCAGCAAATTCTGAGCCACTTCCAAACGTTGGCGAGCCGCCTGAGCTTCCACATTCAAATGTTGGCTCATTCCCTGCATTGCCTTAGCTGCTTTAGTTAAATCGAGCATTAGTTTTAAGTCTCAATATTAGAAAGCTTTCAAGTTGATGGAGCGATCGCACTTGCGACTCAGAAACCCGGTTTCTTCCTTCTATTTCTCGTTCCTGGACCCAAAACTCCTAGAAACCGGGTTTCTCACCCGATGCGCCAGCCCTAAATCTGAGAAATCATCAAAACACTTTTCAAATTTTGGGTTCCGAAGCTTGCTTTTTTTTGCCAGAAACTGGGTTTGACGGACGAAACTACACAGATTATAACCCGTAGGAACAGTAATAAAATCTGGTTTTTCAGCTCAAGATAGCCTCCAAAACTGTATCAAAAAAAAATCGATTTTTTTTTTCAATATCCTTGCTTTTTTTGAAAATTCCTGTTATGTTTATCTTATAATGGGAGTGCGTCTAAAAATATTATTTTCGCAACCATCCCATTATTTAAAAATACCATGCCAGCGCCGCAACAGTCAACCCCAAAATGTAAAAAATTGTGGATTTTTTTTGACTCTGGCAATCGAAAAAAAACCCACCAGCCAACAAATCTAACATCAAGATTCGAGCGGCAGCCAATCGGCAAAATCTCCGGCAAACTGCGACAGAGAAAGCAATTGAACTGGTGGATTTTGAGCCACAGATTCCCGTTCTGCCAAAGTATTGTAACCCCAATCAGCCAAAAACAACCTCACCTGAGATAAATCCGGCTGCTGCTTCACCGACAGCAAAGTTTTTAACCGATCTTCTACAAACCAAATAATCGAATCTTTACCAGACGCTGCCAAAAATTCTCGCAAGATTTGATGTTTCGGCTTGTTGTATTCCTTGCCAAAAATCAACTCCGACGGTATTTGTACGCCAGCTAGCTGTAAAAGTTCTCGGACAAAACGACCTTCCTTCGTAGTGACGATCGCCACTTTAACCGAACTATCCTGCAAAGAGTGCAGGCGATCGGCTACCCCTGGATAAAAACGGTGCAAAGACAGCCACCCAGGTAAATCCTCAGCAATCCAGTTATCGCGCAATCCGTCCAACATAGCGCCGACAGACTGGGCTTTCAAATTATTTTCGGTCAATAAATTGGGTACAATATTGGGCCAATCCAGCAGAATTTGCTCTTCCGTAATTTCTGTCAGCAGTGCGCGAATCAGCAGTGGCATTTCCCAACCAGTTTCGATGGCGGGGCGCACTCGGTAAAAACTCAAAGCTAAATCTGGATCTGGCACTGTTTCGACTGGTTTCCAGATTTGACAGTAGCTGCGCCAAGCTGTTTGGAAATATTCGATTAGTCCGTCACAAATCACACCGTCAAAATCAAGGGCTAGAATTGTTGGAGAGTTATTAGTCATCAAGCGATTTTAGATTTTAGATTTGGGATTTGGAATTTGGGTGAATAGTCTCGATTAAAAAGACTGAACTAGCGGTTTATCGGCGATCGCTTCTAGTTTCTGGGACTGCAACAATTGCGTCCACTCTGCTTTCAGCATCGGATCGTCAGGAGCTTTTCGTCGCATTTCGGCTAGAGTAGCAAGAGTCTCGTACCAAATCCCATTTTTAGCATAAGCAATCACCTTAGCCATAGGGTCGGGATTTGCCAAATCCTTCTTGAGATTTCCCTGGGGTTCAATTCGCTGCATCCATCCTTTAACAATATAATCTCCAGAACGCTCCAGAGGATCGCAGGCTAGTGCAAACGACCACACATATCGCTTACCAACCTCAATATTTTTTGTCGGGTCTTTCTCAGGAAGGCTAACTCCAACAATTCCGGCTTTGTCATTTTTTAAAGTAGTTTCGTAAACTACTTCTGATTCATCTGCGTTTAGCAAAATAAACTCTACTTGAGCCGCCGGTTGAGAAACATATACAAAAAATGTTGGCGACTCTGTTAGCGTTAAGCCAATATTGCTTTCAGGTATTAAGGGAGTAATGAATAAACCATCCCGTAACTTACAGCCTCGATGCGTCCCCCCTTGCCTGTTGTCGGGGGCTGTTACATCTGGGGGTTTGAAATTAACATTCTGACTCAGCAGAATGGGTGCAGGCACAGCCTGCATCGGTGTAAGCAAACTGGGGAGAGTAACTGCGATCGCCAATACAGTCATCACCAGTGCAGTAAAATGTATAAAACGTTTCATTTTTCCACCAACTTGTAGAAATATTTATAGATTGCATCTCTAATTTTAACCCGGAGTGTTAACCCCGGGCGCGATCGAGTAAATGGGTTAATTTTCACATCGCCATCGGAAGACTGACAAAACTTTAAGAAATAGCGAGATTTAAAGAGGCGCAACCAGTGGTTGAGCTGCAACTGATTCCAGTCCTTGGGACTGCAATAATTGCGTCCACTTGGCTGTCAGCTTCACATCCTCCGGTGTCTGGCGCCGCATTTGGGCTAAAGTAGCAAGAGTTTCGTACCAAATCCCATTTTGAGCATAAACGTTGAGCCTAGTCATCGGGTCGGGATCTGCCAAATCGCTCTTGAGAGTTGCCTGGGCTTCTATGCGCTGCACGAACCCTTTAACAACTAAATCCGCCGATCGATCTTCGGGGTCGCAAACCATCGAAAATGACCATACGTATCGCTTGCCAACTTCAAGGGATTTGTTGTTGTCTACGGTGGCAGGAATACTAACTCCAACAATCCCCGATTTTTCAAGTTTAAAGGTTTTTTCGTAGACCACTTTGTCCTCGTTTTCGTTGAGCAAAGTAAACTCAATTTCGGGCGAGGTGTTAGGAATATAGACAAAAATTGTGGGAGAATCTGTTAAGGTTAAACCGATATTAGTTGGAGGGACTAAAGGAGTAATAGATAAACCCGCTGGACAAAGCTTGTTGCCACGATGTGTCCCTCCTTGTCGGCCGGCCGGGGCTGTTACGTCGGGAGGCTTGAAATTAACATTTTGACTCAGTAGAAGCGGCTGAGATTGTGCGCGCATCGGTGCCAGTGAACTGGGTAGGGTAGCTGCGATCGCAGATACGGCGATCGCAAGTGTAGCCCGATGTAGAAAACGTTTCATTTTGTTGTACCTTTCACTATAATTGCAAACACAGGCATTCGCTGATGGCGACAAATATTTTTGAGATGCTAGTCGAGGGCTAGTCGAGGGCGCAGATACACAATTTAAACCTTGACATATCATCAATAACATTAATTAATTCGAACGGCAAGTGATTCTCTGTCGGAAAAATCAGCTTGCCTAGGTCGCAAGTATCATTGGATACAGTTGCTCGCCACGTACTGTAAATTTTTGTAACAAAGTGGTCGGAGTTTCCGAGTGTTCTAAGATGGAGGAAGTCTCCAGCAGGCGGGAAATGTGAAACAACTACTGTTCCAGAAACGAGTCAAACTTTTATGCTGGGATAGTAAGCAACCCCGGTCTAAAGACACGGGGCTTCGTAAGGATTCAGATGAGTAAAATATCTAACAACATTCGATCGGCAGCGGCTCAATTGAGTCTAATGTATAAACCATCACTAGCATTGGCTAAGTCTGTATTAATTGCCAGCGCGGCAGTAACATTATCCTTGATGGGAGCCCGACAGCTAGGAATACTCGAACCATTAGAATTAAGCGCTTACGACCAAATGGTGAGGTGGCGTCCCGAAGAACAGCCAGACTCGCGTTTGCTAGTTGTGGGGATTACCGAAGCAGACATTCAGAAACTGAAACAGTGGCCGATATCCGATCGCAAAATAGCTGAAATCTTACAAAAACTTGACAAAATGCAGCCGGCAGTCATCGGTTTAGATGTACTGCGAGACGTACCTTTAGGAGACGGGCGCGAGGAATTAACTAAACTTTTACAAAAAAGCGATCGCATTATCGGGGTATGTTTAGTCACCGACGGGAACCCCGACAATCCAGGTTCTCCACCTGCGCCGGGGCTGCCAGAAAACCGGGTCGGATTTGCAGATTTCGGAGTCGATCCGGGTGGCATACTCCGCAGGGCTTTATTATTTATGAAACCGCCGACCATTGAGGGCAACTCCTCGGCCCAAAAACATTTTTGCAATGACGATTCTCAAGTTTTATATTCCTTCAACCTCCAGCTAGCACTCCGCTACCTGCAAGGGCAAAAAATCTCTCCCAAACTCGCCCCCGATCAATCTTTATGGCTGGGAAAAACCCAATTAAAACAACTAGCAAGCAATGACGGAGGATACAAAAATGCCGATGTCAGGGGATATCAAATATTAATTAACTATCGTTCCAAGCAGCAAGTCGCAAACCAAGTCAGAATCACCGATGTTTTAGAAGGGAAAGTTGACCCGAATTTAGTTAAAGATAAAATAGTGCTCATCGGTTACACCACAGAAACCGTTAAAGATTTCTTTTATACTCCTTACAGTGGGCGACAGCAAAGCAACCAATTCATGCCTGGTATCGTGGCACACGCACAAGTAGTCAGCCAAATTTTGAGTGCCGTTTTAGACAACAGACCGATGTTTTGGTTTTGGCCGGAATGGGCAGAAATCTTGTGGATTTCGGGATGGTCAATTGTGGGAGGAACCTTGGCATCGCGGATGGCTCACCCAGCGAAGTTGACAGTGACATTCGCAGCACTGCTGTCCGGGTGCTGCGCGATCAGCTTTGGGATTTTTCTGTTGGGAGGGTGGGTGCCTGTGGCAGCGCCAGCCTTAGCATTAATCTTAACGGGCGGTAGCATTGTATCAGCAGAGAGATTTAATAAAGCCGGATACGGGAAAGCAATTAGCGATCGAGTAAAACAAGTCTTCAAAATCGAAATAGACCAAGCCAAAAAAGAACAGCAAGTCGCAGAAATCACAGAATCTGATTTCTTTAAAGAATTGCAGCAAAAGAAAGATAAACTGAGGATTAGCAAACAAGAAACCTCTGAAAAAGCACCTTCCGATCCCCAAGAAATAACTGCTAGTAACGCAGAGCTTCCCAAGGCCGAAAGTCAGGCAGATGAATACTTAGGTCAGTTGCAGGAAAAAGCCAAACAGCATAAGCAGCGCGCCGCCGTGACTGAATTGGAAAGCAGCTCAAAAACGGGTACCCCGAGCGATGCCTGTTCGGGTGCTAGTTCAGCAGAAACCAAACCCGATGACGAGTTCAGCGATTTGCAAGCCAAAGCCAAACAGATGCGGCAGCGCAGGGGCGCAGAAAAGAGGATAAAAGATGAAAAAATTGATAGTTTAACAGACAAGGAGGATTTGGGGGGCAAGGAAGAATGACAGACAGCTCGACTGCATCGAGAATTGCATCATAATTAATTCTCGCCGTTTCTTACGCTCATACGCAGATCATGTCCAAAATCATCTCTGTCCACTCTTACCGGGGCGGAACTGGCAAATCGAACACGACAGCAAACCTGGCATCTATTATCGCTCGCAGCGGAAATCGGGTCGCCATTGTGGACACAGACATTCAATCGCCCGGGATTCACGTGCTGTTCGGTTTCAGCGAGAGCAACATGGATCGCTGCCTGAACGATTACCTGTGGGGCCGGTGTCCGATCGCGGATACGGCCTACAATGTGAGTTCGCTGCTGCCAAAATTAGCCAGTAACGGCAGCCTCTACCTGATTCCTTCGAGCATTAAAGCAGGGGAGATAGCGCGAGTTTTGCGGGAAGGCTACGACGTGGGACTGCTTACCGACGGCTTTCAAGAACTGATCGAGGTTTTGAACTTAGACTACCTATTTATAGACACGCACCCGGGGCTCAACGAAGAAACCCTCCTCAGCATCACCATTTCCGACATCCTGCTGCTGATTCTGCGTCCGGATCAGCAAGATTTTCAGGGAACGGCTGTCACGGTAGATGTGGCCCGCAAATTAGAAGTTCCCAAGATTTTGATGACGATTAATAAAGCCCCAGAATCGCTGGATTTCGAGGATTTGAAGCAGCAAGTAGAGAGTATTTACAAAATCCCAGTGGCAGGGGTACTGCCCCACAGCGACAAGATGATGCTGCTCGCCAGCAAGGGGGTGTTTGCGCTGCACTTCCCTAACGACCCTCTAACTAAGGTGGTGGAAGGGATTGCCAAACAGATTGTGGGATAATTGGTACAGCGAAGACCGATCGCCCACCCAGGAGTTTCGCTTTCGCTCTCAATTCTTGGGGAGCGATGTCCTCCTGCGTATCCGGCTGCCAGTGGCAGAGGAACTTTCTCAGCGACAATATTTGGTTAAAGAGTCAGGAGAATGGCGACAAAATGAGATACAAATAGATTATGAGAATTTGTTAAAAAACTTTAGGAGGAGAACTCATGGATTTTGACTTCCGCATACTAATAGTATTGATGCCCGTATTGTTGGCTGGCGGCTGGGCTGCTTACAACGTCGGCACTATAGCTCTCAAACAAGTGCAGAAAATGTTGAACAAGCAAGCTTAAACTCAGCCTCTTTTCAGGTAATTCCGCAGCCGACTGTTTTTTGTGATACAAAACAGTCGGCTGATTTGTGCATTGGCTCTGCTTAAGTGATGGCTGATTTTTGGCGGGCAATTTACGACTGCAGAGAGATGGAGCGAAAACAAAAGAAAAGTTAGATTTAAAAATTAAGCAGAAACCGGGTGCGATCAAGCAAAATACTTTATTGCAGCAAACGAGCCTGGGTAAAAAAACCTAGCTGTGAAAGCAGGGCGATCGTGTAAGTTCGGATTTTGATGTTTTGAACTCTACTCATAACTTCTGAGTAGAGTTCCATAAAAATATTGGGTAAGCACGTTATCGCAGAAAATATGAGACAATCACAAAAGTATTTGCCCTAACAATCGCCCTAAAAACTGCGAAGTTTAACGGGTAGGGAAGATAGGTCAAATTGTCAATGTTTAAATCCTATATCTTTAGATAGATTATGCTTTTTCCCCGATCGAGCGGCATTCTACTCCACCCCACATCCTTTCCCAGTCGATTTGGCATGGGAGACATGGGAATAGAAGCATATCGCTTTATTGACTTTTTAGTAGAGAGCGACCAGCAATACTGGCAGGTATTGCCGCTGGGGCCGACAGGATACGGCAATTCTCCTTATTCGTGCTATTCAGCAATGGCGGGAAATCCGCTGCTGATCAACCCAGAACTGCTGCGGGACGACCAATTGCTCGCCGATGAAGACTTCGCTAATTTACCAGAATTTCCGCTCGATTATGTAGACTTCGAGCGGGCGATCGCCCTGAAAGTGCCTTTGCTCAAAAAAGCTTGCGAAAACTTCAAAGCCAAAGCATCCCCCATCCAGCAAAAAGAATTCTCAGCTTTTTGCGAAAGCAAAGAGAGTTGGCTGGAAGATTACGCCTTATTTATGGCACTAAAAGACAACTTTGGCGGTGTTAGCTGGAACAATTGGGAACCAGAAATTGCCCGTCGAGAACCAGAGTCGCTAGAGAAGTGGCGCCAGCAGCTAAATGCTGAGATTTATTACTACAAATACGTCCAGTTTGAGTTTTTTCGCCAGTGGACGGAGTTGAAACGCTATGCCAATCTGCGGGACATTAAAATTATTGGCGACATTCCGATTTATGTAGCTCACGACAGCGCGGATGTATGGTCTCATCGAGAAATATTCTGCTTGGATGAAGCCACCGGAGAAGCAGCTTTAATGGCGGGAGTTCCCCCGGATTACTTCAGCAATACAGGTCAATTGTGGGGCAACCCGGTATACAATTGGGAGAAGTTGCAAGCAACTAATTTTGAGTGGTGGGTGGAGCGTTTTGAAGCGATTTTCGCTTATGTAGACGTGACTCGGATCGACCACTTTCGAGGATTTGAGGCTTACTGGGCGGTGAAACGCGGGCAAGAAACTGCGATGTACGGAGAGTGGATTAAAGCGCCGGGAACAGCTTTGTTGGATGTAATTAACGAGAAGTTTGGTAACTTGCCGATTATCGCTGAGGATTTAGGGGTGATTACTCCAGAAGTGGAAGCTTTGCGCGATCGATACGAGTTTCCGGGAATGAAGATTTTGCAGTTTGCTTTCGGTGCTGGCCCTGGCGATCCTTTTTTGCCTTTCAACTACGATCGCAACTGCGTAGTTTACACCGGAACCCACGACAATGACACGACTGTGGGCTGGTTCAATCAACTGCAAAACTACGAAAGAGATGAGGTTTTGCGTTATTTGGGCTGCATAGATCCCCAAGGAATTCACTGGTCTTTAATCCGCATGGGTTGGATTTCTATTGCTAATTTGGCAATTGTGCCGTATCAAGACTTGTTGGGTTTGGATACCGACGCGCGGATGAATTTTCCGGGGAAAGCAGAGGGAAATTGGGGCTGGCGGTATCGGCCTGAAGCTTTGAATTGGGAGGTGCGCGATCGGCTCAAAAGCATGACTTACATCTCCGGCCGCGCTCCTAATAAACATTGAGCGTCGGTAAGGGGTAGTTGGTAGTTGGTAATTGGTAATTGTTAATGGGTAATATCAAATCTGTTAGCATCGGAATTATTCCTATCTCTCTACTCTTGATCTGCGTTAATCCGCGTCAATCCCTTGTCATCTGCGGTTCGAAAAATTCTCTTTGTTTGACCGCAGATGAGGGCAGATGCAACACAGATTAACGCAGATGAATTCTCTCAATTTCGGTTGCACCATCCATCGGGAATTGTTGACCCTTCGGCTTCGCTCATGGCATCGCTGTTGACTGGATTTGACTATTCCGATGCAACCGGAATTTATCTAATGGGTAATTGTTAATGGGTAATTGGTAATTGGTAGTGAGTGAATCAAGACGGACATTCTAATTAAAAGCTGGGGACTGCCCGCTCTTAGCTATTACCCATTAACAATTACCCATTAACACTCAACCTTGATTCTTGGGCGGTGCTGAAGGCTTGAGTTCGTTTGCTTTAAAAACAACTTCTTTGGCGACTCCCGGATCTCCGAGTTGTTCGGCTTGTCCGTTATTAACAGCAACCATTACGCCGCCGGCGTTACCTGCTACCAATACCAATTGCTTTTGAGCCCCCCAGGTGCGAACAGTCCCGGTCGGCAAAGTTCCCTCAAACTCTGTTTTACCATCGACTTCAACCTGCATCCAGGATTCTGCTTTAAAAGTGACGCTAATCATCACTGGTTTATTGCCAGATTTATTTAAATTTTGACCGGTTCTTGCTGCTTCCACAGTGGCGTAAGTATCCGGTTTATGAGTTTTTGAGGCGCTAGATGCCTCAGCAGCTAAACGGGCTTGTTCTTTCTGCCCAAGCGCTAGTTCTTCGGCTCCCGCACCGTTTTTTGGGGTCACAGAACCGCTCATCAACTGAGATAAGACATTGACCGAACAGATAATTAGAAATGTGTAAAAGAGGTAGAGGTGCATCGGCCGCAACTGAGGCCCATCTTGCCAGGATAGCTTGGTTCTCGATCGGGGCGGCGGTTCGATCGGGAAAAACTCGGCAAACTGAGTTCCGTCCAAACCCATTGCTTCAGCGTAGCGCTTGATCAAACCCTGAGTGTAGACGGGTTCGGGAAGTTGGTCTAGTTGACCGTCCTCGATGGCTTGTAGCAGATTCCGCCGAATCATTGTTACCAGGGCTACTTTGTCCAAACAAATCGACTGCTGTTCGCGGTACTGACGGAGTTGAGTTCCAATTTCGGCTAGCTTCTTCTGAGCTGTTTCTGGCTCTTGGGAGTGCCGTTTCTGCTTAGTGGTTTTGAAGAATAAAAACAATAAATTCTTTGTCATATGCTGTGCTCCTGGGAATTTACTGGCACGCTTATTGATGTTAGGTTGACTAGATTCCATAAATAAATAATTTCCGCATCTTCTAGGGGTCGGCAGCAGCCTGGTGGCAATATTGGCGAACCGGGCCGCTGCAATTGAATCGGGCCAATGGCTGTGCGGTGCAGGCGCACCACGGGATATCCCAACAGCTCGGCTGTTCGCCGAATCTGTCGGTTTCTGCCTTCTGATAGAATGACTTCTAACAGAGTTTCGTCTCGCGCGCGATCGATAACTTTAACTTTCGCGGGCAAAGTTTTTCTGCCGGACAAGATGATGCCCTGACGCCACGTTTGTAGTATGGGTTCCGGGGGATCGCCCCGTACCCAAACCTGATAAGTTTTGGCGATCGAGTGACGCGGATGGGTTAAACAAAATGTCAGCTTACCATCATTGGTGAGCAAGAGGGCGCCGGTGGAATCTGCATCTAAGCGTCCTACGGGGTGGATGCCTTGACCGGAGCGCAGTTGTGGTGGCAGCAAGTCGAGAACTTTCGATCGGGATCTTGGATCGCTGCAAGTAGAAACTACGCCTGCCGGTTTGTTGAGCAACAGATAGACCTTTGCGGGTCGATCCGTTGGTTTCACCGGGATTCCATCCACTTGGATGAGATCGCGATCGGGATTCGCTTTTTCTCCTAAGCGAACAATATTGCCATTAACTCGGACTCGTCCAGCTACAATCATCTGTTCTGCAAGACGGCGAGAGGCAATGCCCCACTGGGCGAGGATTTTTTGCAGCCTTTCATCAGACATGACGGGAGTGTGGAAATCCCCAACGAGCCAGCGGTGGGGGAGGAAACACGACACGGTTAATTGATTAACCGTACTAGCAATGCTCAATTCCTGGTTGGGAATAAATTATAATGCTGACCAATTATTACAGGACGCCCGGCCTGGCACAGATTTTCCTTGTGCCCGGTGCAGATTGTCCTGATGGCATTACCCTGAATGCTGTGCAAAAACTACGACGAAAAGACTCGTGGCAGGCACAGGTTTGCACCGTTGGTTTGCGGCTGGTTTGAAAGGTGTGGGTCTGACCCGACCATAAACCAACACTACCATAAATCCCGTACTGCTGGTTAAATTTATACGCTCGATCGCGAATTTTTCATGGGGATCGCACAACTCGTGAACTACCCAAAGATCCCAAGGGGGGAAAGGTGAGAATTTTTCTGCTTCTGGCGTTGCTGATGCCAGATTTCGGCTTGATTTTTGAGTTAATCGGACTTGTTTTCATCAACCCGGTTTCTAAGGAAAATCAGAGGTTGACAGCCGTATATCTGTGCAGAAACCGGGTTTTTGAGGCCGGATGTGCAAGTTCTAGTTAAATTTCTGTGCTTGAATATTAAGGGTTTTTATTCTGAAATTGTTTATGACTGTCGATCGAAACTCTCTTCAATTTGACAATAGAGATGGGGCTGGTGGCTCTGGTGGGACTGTTAATCTCGGCGAGGAGCCGGGGAGACCTTCGCCGAATCCAGGCAGCCGGATCGCGAGCGCGGTGCTGTCTCCGGCGGTGCAGTTGTGGCTGCGATCGCAAGTTCAGCAGGTGGACGAGTTGAAGGTGAAAATTGAGGGGAGCGATCGACAAATCTTCAGCGGTGCGATCCCCAAAGTCACGGCTGCAGCTCGCGGTGCTGTGTATAAAGGACTACACCTAACTGAAGTTGCCATAGAGGGCTGTGGCATTCGCATCAACCTCGGTCAAGCTCTCAAAGGCCAACCAGTGCGCCTCCTGGAATCCGTTCCCGTGGCAGGGGTTTTGAGGCTCAGCCAAACGGATTTGAATGCGTCGCTGAAAGCGCCTTTGCTGGCTGATGCTTTGAGCGAATTTTTGCTGCCTATGCTGCCACTGACAGATAGGGAAAAGTCGCTGAAGTTGCAAAATTCTCAGATCGCAATTGAAGCGGGTTTGTTAACGCTTTCGGCGGCAATCTTGTGCGCTGGCGGTAGGCAAATTCCTTTGGTATTGCGGACTGGTTTGCGGATAGCCAGCGGTCGCGAATTGATGTTTGAATCACCAGAAATCGAACTCGATGGAGAATTAAAGAGCAGTGATTTCAATGGTTTTAAAATTGATTTTGGGCCGGAAGTTGAGATAGAAGAGTTGATTTTGAGTCCGGGGGAGATTGTTGGTCGGGGGGGAATTAGAGTTTTGCCTTAGTTAGTTGACTGTTGACAGTTGACTGTTGACAGTTGACTGTTGACAGTTGACTGTTGATTGTTGATTGTTGACAGTTGACTGTTGACAGTTGACTGTTGATTGTTGATTGTTGGCTTTAACCTGGTTCTTTGGTAGCTCCTGGGAATAAATAGCCAATGCCCAATGCCCAATGCCCAATGCCCAATGCCCAATGCCCAATGCCCAATTACCGATTAATTAAAAAAGAGTCGATCGCGGGCAACAGTAAAGTCACAAAATAATAGACTAAGGGTGCGGTAAAAACATAACTGTCAGTGCGATCGAGAATGCCGCCATGACCGGGGATCAACTGTCCCGAATCCTTAACGCCGGCGTCTCGTTTCATCATCGACTCAGTTAAATCTCCCAACAGGCTAGCAACCCCAATCAACAGACCAAAAGCAGCCCCAGTATACTGCCACCCCGGCCAGTGTAAATACCAAGAACCAGCGACTGCCACGGCGATGCTGCCGCAAACTCCAAATACGGCACCTTCAACGGTCTTTTTGGGGCTGATGTGGGATAGGCTAGTGCGCCCGAAGAATTTGCCGACAAAATAAGCCCCAATGTCAGCGGCCCAGATGCAGAAGAAAGCCAGCAGCAGCGAAGTCAATCCTAAAGATATGTGGCTGGAATTTGTCCAAGACGGGGACGGGTAAATGTTAACCGGCAAATTGCTTGCTACTGCGCTCGATAGTTGGGTTGTAGCAAGATTGGCGGGGTCGAGGCCGACTCGCAGCCGTACCCAATAGCTGGGCAAATAACCGCCGTAGAACAATCCTAAAACTGAGGAGGCAATATCGGCGATCGTCGATAATTTAGGTTGGAATAACAGGTAGAAACAAATTAAGGTTCCCGCTAAGGGGAACATGGCATCTACGAGTTCCGGTGCTAGGGCGGCAGTAATTAATAGCCCTTGACTGACGGCTAAGGTAGTTTTGGCAGCGGGTGCAATGCCTTTAGCCCTGGCTAATTGAAAATATTCCAATTGGCCTAGGTAGACGATGACTCCAAAGCCGACGGTGAAGTACCATCCGCCCATAATAATCATTCCCAAAGCAAGGGCGATCGCAACTATTCCACTCAGGATACGAGACCAAGGCATAAAATGAATTTCTCTTGCAGACGGCGGTGGATCATTCGATTTTGGATTTTGGATTTTAGATTTTAGATTCTAGATTTACTCCACAGATGAATCTGGGAGATTGAACCTTGGTCTAAAATTTTGGGTGGTTCACGACGATTGTCGGCTGCTTGTACCCGTTTTTGGGCGGTGTCTGTCATTCGACGCAAGGATGTAAGGATTGTTAGGGTACGTTTTCCTCCCTTGCACAGCCAAGCCGAATACCCAACTGGCGATGATCCAAAATCTCAACTCAGGGGTTCAATCCAGCTATGGTCGCCCTTATTCTAAGTATGAAGGTTAAGTGAACTTAAAAAAGATTAAGAATTACATTTAGGAATGGGCATAGGGCATAGGGCATGGGGCATTGGCTATGTATTCCCAGGATCTGCCGAGGAACCAGGTTAAAGTTAACTGTCAACTGTCAACTGTCAACTGTCAACTAACTTCTAATCCAGCTTTTCGCCGCTGAGAATAAATATGGGATTGACGGCGGCAAAGGTTTGACTGAGGCCGCGAGTCTCCAAGCGGTTGACGGCGGACTGGACTACCTCGATGTTGCGGACTTGTAACTCGGCGAACCCTTCGGAAAGGGCGTAAAGATTCTCTAAATTCGATGCTGTGGCGACAACTCTACCGTGGGGCTGCAAGTACCGCCAGACTTCTTGGAGAATGGCTTTAATGGGGCGACCTCCTTCGATGCAGACTCGGTGGGGGGGTTGGGGCAGGTTTTCCAGACATTCCGGGGCACTGCCTTCTATGACTTCTACGTTGTCGAGCTCGAATCGATCGCAATTTCTGCGAATCAAGCTTGCTACTTCTTCGTCCCTTTCGACGGCGATAATCCGACCTTTGGGACACAGCAAACCTGTTTCTACGGCGATCGTACCAGTACCTGCACCGATGTCCCACACGACTGAATCTGCTTGCAGCCGCAGGTGGGATATTAACAGCAGTCGGACTTCTCGCTTACTCATGGGAATTCCCGGTAAACGTTCAAATAAGTCATCGGGAATGCCTGGAGTGACGTAGGGCCAAAGCATAGTTCTATTTTTGATTTTTGATTTTTGATTGAAGCAAGACCGAAGTTGGAACTCGCGGAAGAAGTATAAATTCTCCCCATTTCCCCCAAGCCTTAATATTTACTGTCGCACAACCTTGAGTGTTTGGAGGCCGGGATCGCTGCAACCTGTAATTTTTCCGCCGGCGGCCAGGATTTGTTGCAGGTAGTCAACGGCTGCTGGGGTAATAATTTCACCGGGCATCAGGACTGGTATTCCTGGGGGGTAGGGACAGATGAGTTCGGCGCACAGGCGATCGACTGCTTTGTCTGCGGATACTGTTTCCGCCGGGAAAAAGAAAGCCTCGCGGGGGGAGACGAGAGGGGGAGAGGGGGAGAGTGGGAGAGTGGGAGATTGGGCAAATCTTCCATCGGACATCTTCCTTCTTCTCTCGGACTTCTTCTTTCGGACTTCTTCCTTCTTCCTGACATCCGTTACATCCGTTACATCCGTTACAGAATCCGTTGCCGAACTTCCTTCTTCCTTCTTCCTTCTTCCTTCTAAAAGAGTACAAGCTTTAACTAAATTGTCAATATCTGATTCTGTATTTCCCAAGCTGATAATAAATGTTAAATGTCGGGGCATGGGAAGTTCTGCGGTGACGGCGAGTTGAGAGTGCAGAATTTCATCGGCGGCAAATCCTGTGATTCCTAAATCTGATACTTTTACTGTTAGCCTGGTGCGGTCTAATGCTGCACAACCCGGAGTATTTAATGGTTCTAAAACAGATAAGCCGGGAATTTGACTAATGCGCGATCGCGCTTTTTCGGCTAGCTGTAAAGTTTGCGCCATTAACTCTTTGCCGTGGAGTGCGATTTGTTGGCGGGCTGCGTCTAGGGATGCTAATAGTATGTAACTCGGACTGGTAGATTGTACTAACTGCAATGCTCTATTTAATTTTTGGATATCTATGCGATCGCCCTTGAGGTGCAGCATCGATGCTTGTGTCATTGCACCGAGGGTTTTGTGGATTGATTGTACTGTTAAATCGGCACCGGCTGATAGTGCTGGTTCTGGCAAGTTTGGATGAAAGTTAAAGTGCGCGCCGTGGGCTTCGTCTACTAATAATGGTATGTTGTATTGATGGGTAATTTGGGCGATCGCCCGCAAATCCCCGCAGACGCCGTGATAGGTTGGGTAAACCATCATTACTGCTTTCGCGTCGGGATGTTGTTCTAATGCTGCGGCTGTGGCTTCTGGGGTGATGCTGTTGGCAATATCCCAATCCGAGTTGTACTCTGGATTGACAAAAATTGGAATTGCACCGGATAAAATCAAACCTGAAATCGCCGAGGTGTGGATATTTCGAGGCAAGATAATTTTATCGCCGGGGCTGCAAGTTGCTAAGATGGCGGCGATAATTCCGCAAGTCGAACCGTTAGCCAAAAACCGAGTTGATTGGGCTCCAAAAGCTTCGGCGGCTAAGTCTTGAGCTTCGGCAATTGCACCTTCTGGGTTAAAGAGATTATCTAATTCCGGCAATTCCGGCAAATCCGATCGAAATACTGTCGCACCGAATAAGTCAATTAGGGGTTGAGAGATTCCTTGTCCGCGTTTATGTCCGGGGGCGTAAAATGGGGCGTGCGGATGATTTGTGCGATCGCGCAAGGCATCTAATAGAGGCGTTTGTTGTTGAGAGTTTGCTGGTGACACGCTTAATCCTGATTGCTGTATTTGATATCTAAGTAGAGCGATATGAAAAAACCATAATATCTTGTAGGGACGGGTTGAGCTAGTACCTTTACTTTCAGGCAGTTTCTTGCTGTACTCACGCGATCTACCCATCTAATGTTTATTTGTAACCACCTACTTAGTTTAATGCCAAAGGCATAAATTTCTGCAGCCGTAATAATTAATTATAGCTATTTAGATAGATGTGTTCACTGCACTCTTGAGTTTAAAATTATGATATAAAACAATACCACAACTCAGTTATTTTTGTTGAAAAATATAGCTAGAAGTGGCGACCAAATGTTTTTGGAATATCTCTATTAGCGAGCAAAACACTAACATGATTTTTCCCAACCCTACTCCATTTCCCGGCCCGCAGATTCCCAGTACCGAACCGGGGCTGCCGACTATACCCGCATCGCCACCAGTGCCGGGCCCCGTTCCCGAACCGATTCCCGGGATAGTACCGGAACCGGTACCTGCGCCAATTCCGCAGCCAATTCCCGAACCGGTGCCAGAAACTGTACCCTCTCCGATTCCTCAGACAGTGCCGAGTCCAATTCCTCAGACAATCCCTGAACCTGTTTAAATGATGTTTTAGTCGATCGCCAAATTTAAGATTGTTTGTAAGGTCGATCGCAAAAACCGAGTTTCCCCAAAGTCCCCAATATTTTTGTGGAATATCAGACTTGAAAAAACTCGGTTTTTGCCTAAATTATCGATTAACTACTTACTGAAGTTGATCGAACTCTCTTTACAAAAGTTAACACCAAACAAATCACTGGATTTGCCGTCAGAGTATTCGGCCCTGACATCAAAAACACAGTCCGTCGCGCGAGGACCCTCGTAGTCAGCTGAATCCCAGTCAAAAGAGAAAGTGCCCCGATCGGCAAGCGGACCGTCTAACAGGTTTTCTCCCCAATCCTCGTCGGAAGTACCCGAATAGAGGCCTATCATCGTCTTGCCGCTGTTGTTAAGCACCGAAATTTTGACCCTCTCAGCGAAAACGCTAGCTGCTGCGAGCCCTAACAGAGGCAGCGACAGCACCGCAGCGATCGTTACTTTGCTTAACCATCGGTTAACCATTGAGCCATCTACCTTAAGTTGTATATTTATTTAAGCTTAGCAGTGGAAGTTAGAAAGCACAAGTCAGATATATTGCTATTGCTTATGATATTTTGAAACAGTGATATGTTTCTAAATAGCTATGCTTACTGCCGGAATTGTCGGACTGCCTAATGTTGGCAAATCTACTTTGTTTAATGCTCTGGTTGCTAATGCCAAGGCGACTGCTGCTAATTTTCCTTTCTGTACGATCGAGCCAAATACGGGTATCGTGGCAGTGCCAGACGAACGTTTGAAGGTGCTGAGCAATATTTCTACTTCCGCGCAAACAGTGCCGACGCGGATGGAGTTTGTGGATATTGCGGGTTTGGTGAAGGGGGCGAGTCAGGGGGAAGGATTAGGAAATCAGTTTTTGTCTCACATCCGGGCCGTAGATGCGATCGTCCACGTTGTCCGCTGTTTTGACAATGATGATATTATTCACGTTGCGGGTTCTGTCGATCCCCAGCGAGATATTGACATTATCAATCTCGAATTAATTTTAGCAGACTTAGCTCAAATTGAACGCAGGCTCGATCGCACTCGCAAGCTCGCCCGCAACAATAAGGAAGCTCAGGCCGAAGTGGATGTACTCGAAAAATTAGTCGCTGTTTTGAATGCGGGGAAACCGGCGCGGCAGTACAATTTCACAGATGAAGAAGCTGAATTAGTTAAAGGTTTGGAATTACTGACCAACAAACCAATTATCTATGCTGCTAACGTGTCGGACGACGATTTAGCAACTGGAAATAGCTATGTCGAACAAGTGCGGGAAGTAGCAACTAAAGAAAATGCTAAGGTTGTCATAGTTTCGGCGCAAGTTGAGTCAGAATTGGTGGAGTTATCCGAGGAAGAACGAACGGATTTCCTAGAATCTCTGGGAGTAAAAGAAGGTGGCTTGAAATCTCTGATTCGAGCTACTTACGAATTATTGGGTTTGCGGACTTATTTTACTAGCGGGCCGAAAGAAACTCGCGCTTGGACAATTATCGCGGGAATGTTAGCACCGCAAGCTGCGGGGGTGATTCACTCGGATTTTGAACGGGGTTTCATCCGGGCCGAAACTGTAGCTTATGAAGATTTGGTTGCTACGGGCGCGATGAATGCGGCTAAGGAAAAAGGCTTAGTTCGCAGTGAAGGAAAAGAGTATGTTGTACAAGAGGGGGATGTGCTGTTGTTCCGATTTAATGTTTAGCTTTTTTAAGGAGATGAACACATGGATATCGTTTCGCTGGCAATTGCTTGGCTGGTAACTTCGGTGAGCTTTTTTATTATTTCCAAGTTACCCATCGGGGTGGACATTGACACTTTTGGAAAAGCGATGATTTCGGCTGCAGTTTTTGGATTGCTGAATGCTTTTCTGCGGCCGCTTTTTGTTGGAAATGTTGGACCATTTGCGTTGCCAACTTATAGCTTGTTTGCGATTGTTATCAACGCTGCTATGTTTGGATTGGCGGCTTGGCTAGTAGATGGGTTTCGCTTGCGGTGGGGAATTTGGAGTGCTTTGCTGGGGGCGATCGCCCTCGGTTTTATCAACTCTTTGCTCTCTGAGCTGTTGCGGACTCTGCCTAGTGTAAGGTAGCTCCGGGTAATGCGGGGGCGGAAGGAAGGGGCGGGTTTATTCATCCTGTTAGTTATCGCAAATCTTTCAGGTGAAACCCGCCCTTACGGCAAATATTTTAGGTTTAATTCCCCATATCAGGTATTTGTTTTTTGGTATTGGTTGAGTTTTTAGCCTTCGCAGTAGTCGATAAATTGCTCTGGAACTAGGCGCAATTCGCCCGATCGAAAGCGATCGATCGGCATCCAAAATGCAGTATGTTCCCCATCTCCGTCTGCAAAATCCAGACTCTCCAATTGATAAAATTTGGAATCGACAAAATCGCACTGGTATAGTTGTATTAATTCGTGTCCAGCCTGACCATTAAAAATAAAAAAATTTTCCAAACAAGCCAAATATTTGATATTTGTTAACTCGGCTTGAATTTCTTCTTGAAACTCTCTTTGCACAGCGTCGATGCTGTGTTCTCCGAATTCTATGCCACCCCCCAGAGCTCGGTAAAATGTGTCTTGTTTGACCGGATCTTCGCATTCTGACACGAAAATGCGATCGGCCGATCGAATTAATCCTAAAACAATTACGCGAATATTAGGTAATTTTTGCATAATTAGTCATTAGCCATCAGTTAGTCTATTTAGATTTTAGATTTTGGATTGAGGATTGAGGAGTGAATTAAATCATTTAAATAAGCTTGTGGGATGGGCGTCTCGCCCGTCTATAAGGGACGGGCGAGACGCCCATCCCACAAGAAAAATCACGCATTGCAGTTTATTTAATTCTCCTTCCTTACTTGCAGCATTGAATCTGGGAGGATGAACCTTAGTCTAGGGCTTATGGAAATTTAATTATTTTAGGGTGCGGGTTCCGTACCTTACTATTGCAAGTCGCGAGGGCGGGCACGGGGACACCGCCCCTACGGTTAATTATCAGCAACAAACGCCTCTCGACTGCGACTATTTTCAATGGGCCAGTTTTTATTTTCCCCGCCAATAATCAGTTTTTCAATCGTTACGAATTCTTTGCTGAGTTGCTGGAAAACATTAATCAAAACATCGAGGCCAATTGCATCGCTAGTCCCCAAATCAAACCAACAGCGAGCCCAAGAACCTTGATACTCCATTTCTCCCATATTGTGCATTAAAGCCATCATGCTTTGGTCGGCTAGATTAACATCGTAATTCATCTGACTGATATCTAAGCCTTCGTCTTGAACTTGCAAATTTTCCGCATTAAATCCTCCCAGTTTTCCCAAGAAAAACCAAGAGTCAAACACTTCTTCAACATACTGTTTTTCACCGTTTGAAGGCACGTTGCTGAACTTCAGCCAAATCCAGAGGTCAAAGGGGTTAAACTCGCGAAACTCTACTTGCATAGTTTTTTGGTGTTTTTATAGTGGTGGTAAGGCTGTCGGCCCCCAGACTCCATCTGCATCTCTAATTTTATCGCGCATCGGGTCGCAGGCGCGAGATTGGCTGTCGAGACGGTTGCGGGTTCTGCACTGCTGAAAGAAGATTTCGGCTACTAAACTGCGCGGCAGTTGGTCGGGTTTTGCTAAGGCTGCGTCGAAGTTTTTTCGGGCTTCCTCAAGTAAGGTTTTGTTGCCGTCTTTCCCCTGGGATTGGGAAAACAAGATTTGTGCTTTTAGATATAGAACTTCGGGATTATTTGGCGTTTCTGCTAGGGATTTGTTCGCAAATTCTAAAGCGCGATCGTACTTTTTCAAGTCTCGATAGCCTACTGCCATGCCGCGATAAGCTAAGTAGCGGGGAGAGGCTTTTTGTTCCAGTCTTTGAATGGCTTCGTTGGGGTTGGAAAAGGGCAGGTTTGTGGCTAGAATTAAGTCCATGTAGCCTTTAATCAGGTTAAGTTCGGGGTCGTTGGGCGCTATTTTATCGGCGGCCTCTAGGTATTGAAATACTACTCGCAATTTACTCAAAGCTTGGGGCGCGCCTTTGGCTGTTCCTTCTTTGGCTATAATGTGCGATCCTTCTAGAAAGTGACCTGCTGCTGTGTAGATGTTGCCACGCAGTGGGTTGGTTTTGCTTAATTCTTCGGCGACTTCGCGGGTTTTTTGTGCGTAGGAATTCATCGAGTTGAAGTCCTGCTCGATGTATGAGAGGGAAGCTGCCATTGCATAGACTAGCGGCTCGTTTGGTTCGGCTGATAGTGCTTGTTGAATTTGAGTTTTTGCTTGTTTGTAGTTTCCTTGCTGAAACATTGTTTTGAAAGCGGTTTCGGTGTTGGGGCCGATCGCCTGCGGGTTGCTGCTGCGAAAGGGATCGCCCGCTACTGCTGAGTTAATGCAAATGCTGAGGGCGATCGCTCCTGCACAGGCGATGATCATCGCCCGCACTGTCTGTTTAGAACCTAACATTTGCTTGCCCAGCGATGCTAAAGGGGTTTTCGTCATCGTCAATTCTCTCAATGTAATATACTGTAAACTAGAAACAAGAGAGTTAAATTTTCAGACTTTCGGGCCGCGACCAAAAAAAGAGTGAAATTTGCTTGATTTTTTGTGGTTGTTGAGGTATATTTTAATAATGGGAGTGTGACTTGTAATATATATATTAAAAGACAGATTTCGATTATTAATAATATACCATGAAATAACAGAACAATCAAACGCCAATCCTGAAAAAGAAGGAAATTTTTGTAAAGATTTATGTAAAATAATTGTGTGCGATCGGCACGAGCCAAAAACCACCTTAACTATCAATAGGACAACCAGGAGTTCCCTCATCCAACAATAACTATTTTTCTGACTGCCAACTGCCAACTGCCAACTGCCAACTAACAACTGCCATTAATGCTTTATCTAAAAAACTTAGTATATCATCCTACCGCCTGTCCGAATCCTATTCTGAAAAATATTAACTTAGAACTGCCCTCGCAGCAAATGGGGCTGATTGTGGGTCGCAGCGGTTCAGGCAAAAGTACGCTATTAGAAATATTAGCAGGTTTAGCGGAAAAAACTAGCGGCGACATCCGTTGGCGGGAACAAGAATTAACACCGGAACACTTGCAACAATTAGGAGGTTTAGTGTTTCAGTTTCCAGAAAGGCATTTTTGCGGAGGCACAATTTTAGAAGAATTGCGGTTGGGTCATCCTGAATTGGGACAAGAACAAATTAACTCAGCAATGGCAGAAGTGGGACTAGGACATTTGCCGCTGCGCGCTTCCCCCCACGCTTTGAGCGGCGGACAACAGCGCAGGGTAGCGCTGGCGGTGCAGCTAATTCGGCAGCCGCATTTGCTACTATTGGATGAACCGACGGCGGGTTTGGATTGGTCGATGCGGCGGCAGTTGGTAAGCTTGTTGAGCAAGTTGAAAAATCACTGGACTTTGTTGATTGTTACTCACGATGCTAGCGATTTGCTGAGCGTTGCCGATCGATTTTGGACTTTAGATCACGGTGATTTGCAGGAGGTCGATCGGGCTAAATTAGAAGCTAAGGAAACGAGTTGTGTGAGTCAGTAGTCAGTTGGCAGTTGGCAGTTGGCAGTTGTTAGTAGCCAGTTGGCAGTAGTCAGTAGTCAGTAGTCAGTAGTAATTTTAGCCTGAGCGAAGTCGAAGGCTAGTCAGTAGTCATTAGCATTTTGTAGGGGCGGGTTTAGCTAAGGATATCTGATACAAATGACTAAAAAAAGGCAAAACCCGCCCTCTCTCTCTCTCTCTCTCTCTCTCAGTCATTAGTCAGTAGTCATTAGTCAATAGTTCTTTCAATAGTTATTAGAAAATGAACCAGACGGAAATTATGATGTTGCCGGAAATGAACGACTTGTGGCAAAAAACGCTGAATTGGCAGCCGGATGAGTCGCAGCAGCAACAATTTCAGCGGCTTTATGAGTTAATTGTCGAGGGAAATCGCTCTTTGAATTTAACTCGAATTACCGAGCCGATGGAGTTTTGGGAAAAACATTTGTGGGATTCTCTGCGGGGAATTGCGAGACTGCTGCCAACTAATCACAATTCGGCGGAAAATCCAGAATCGGCCACCGAGTCGGTGCAGAAAGCGATCGACATTGGGACAGGTGGGGGTTTTCCGGGTCTGCCGATCGCGATCGTCCTACCGCATTTATCTGTCACTCTCCTGGATTCAACCCGCAAAAAAATTACTTTCTTGGAAACAGTTTTGCCGTATTTAGGGATAGAAAATGCTGTGACTTTGTTGGGTAGATCTGATGAAATTGCCCGACAGCCGCATCACAAACAAGCTTACGATCTAGCACTTCTGAGAGCAGTTGGAGCCGCTCCTCTCTGCGCTAAATGCGCGCTGCCCCTGCTGAAAAATGGCGGTTTGGCTGTACTTTACCGAGGAAATTGGACGGTGGAGGAAGAGACGGAGTTGCAAAGGGCGATCGAGCATTTGGGCGGCACAGTTGAGTCAGTCGAAGCATTCACAACGCCGACGAGTCAGGGGGCGCGGCACTGCGTTTACTTGCGGAAAGTTGAATAAATTTGTAGTTATGAGATTGGGATTTTTAAACCGCAGATATTAGGAGATAAACACAGATAAACGCAGATAAAATTCCACCTGCGTTTATCTGCGTTTATCTGCGGTTTAAAAAAATCATATCGCCTTTTCGTAGCGCTTGTTAACTTCCGTCCAATTAACCACGTTCCACCAAGCTTTTAAGTAGTCGGCGCGGAGGTTTTGATACTTGAGATAATAAGCGTGTTCCCAAACATCATTGCCCATAATTGGATAGTTGCCATCTATAAAAGGAGTGTCTTGATTTGCCGTAGTTGCAATCTCTAGTTTGCCTGCTTTGTTGCGAACCAGCCAAACCCAACCGCTGCCAAAACGCTTAGTTCCAGCCTCATTAAATTTGGCTTGAAAATCGCTAACACTGCCGAAATCTTGCTTGATTGCTGTTGCAATTGCCCCTGTGGGTTCGCCGCCGCCGTTGGGACCCATGATTTCCCAAAACATACTGTGATTTAGGTGTCCGCCGCCATTGTTACGCACGGTTGTGCGAATATCTTCTGGCACTTTGCTCAAATCTCGTAGCATATTTTCCGCAGTGATATTTTTGAGTTGCGGGTATTTACTGACAGCATCGTTGAGGTTTTTAACGTAGGCGGCGTGATGTTTGTCGTGGTGAAATTGCATGGTCCGCGCGTCGATGTGCGGTTCTAAAGCGTTGTATTCGTAAGGCAGAGGCGGCAGTGTAAAAGGGCCGGGAGTTTGGGCTGTTTTTGGACTTTCTGCAATGGGACTTGCTTGCGATACATTATTTCCTGACGCTTGGCAAGCACCTGCGGTAATAGCTCCGACGGTAGCAGTCACCAAATACAAGAAATCTCGGCGTTTGAGAGTCATAAAAAGTACCTAAGTGAATTATTAACTGTTTTATCTCAGATTAAAGCAAAATGGGAGTGAGTTGAGAAAAAAAGTGGTATCGCCCGAATGGATGAGACGGATGGGCGATGGTTGTGAGAGTTTCTCAAGTATAGGCTAATTGTGTGCGCGTAACTAACTCACGTGCTCCGGTTCACTAATCCGGTTTCTGTCTCGAAACCGGGTTTTTTTTGATTATTCTTGGGACAAGCGCTGGATGGCTTCGCCTCCAAAAAGCCGATCGGCTGCTTGAAGAATACCGGGAATTTTAGCAGCGTGGGGACTGTGGGCGAGAGGGCGGCGCAAGTCTAATTCATTGAGGCGATCTGCTTTTTTGCCGGGAAACCAGTGGCTGGCGTTACCCAAGAGGTTGTAGCGCATCTTGCAATAGTCGATCGTATCGTAAGCCTGCGCCAAATTCCACAGCCACAAAATCACACGAATGTTAACCTCTCCGGGAGTATTTTCGATAGTTGGTAAACCGACATCCCAAGTCTTAAACCAATCTTCTCCTAATTTATCAATCGCTGCCTTTTCCAACCTTGCTAATATCGGCGGCAACAATTCATCGGGTCTATCTAACAATTCTACAGCTTTCAGATGCTCGTTAAAATCTTCAGGTTTGGCAGCACCCAAACTCAAAGTATGTACTTGCGGGTGCGACAAACAAAACAAATCATTAAACACCATCGGACTCAGGGGATAGCACAAATCAACCAATTTTTGCGATGGGTTGTAGAGTTGACCGCCTTTGTCGGAAGGGCTGATAATAAAAACGCCCATGTCGTGACGTTTTGCTGCTTCAATTGCGGGCAAATTAATTTGATTGATGTAGTACCAGTGCAAATTAATATAATCAAATTGATTTGTCTCAATGGTTTTGACAATCACATCCGTCGGCCCGTGAGTTGCAAAACCAATAAACCGAACTTTGCCTTCTGCTTGCAATTGTTTAGCAACATCCATGCAGCCGCCGGGACGCATGGAGTCATCTAGCAATTCCCACGTATTAATGCCGTGTAGGGAAAATAAATCGACGTATTCTAATTGCAAATAAGCTAAGGATTTATTAAATTCTTCGCGAAAATCCTGGGAGTTGGCTTGGGGATTTACTTTAGTTTGAACTATCAATTTTTCGCGGGGAAACTGCGGCAAAATTAAGCCCAACTGCATCTCGGAAGTGCCGTAACCGCGAGCAGTTTCTATGTGATTGATGCCGCATTCGATAGAATAACGAATTGTGGCTTCTACATTTTGTTGATTCTCTGGTGGAATCTCATTTACTGGCACGTCTTGCCATTTGTGGTGATATCTCATACCGCCACAGGAAAAGACGGGCATGGATAATTCTGTGCGGCCGAATCTGCGATATTGCATTATCAAAAAGAAGGAAGAAGGAAGAAGGAAGAAGGAAGCGGGAAGAGGGAAGAAAAGAAATTTAACGTCGGAACTTACGCACCAAGCTTAAGAAACTGGGTTTCATGGACGACAATATTTCGTTGCAGTCCGTAGATTCGGGCAAAAACTCAGTTTCTGACTATCAGTGCGTAAGTCCTATTAACTCTAGGTACGAGCAGCGCCCGGGCTAACTATTTCCTATTTAGAAATTTCGCGCACTACGGGTTTACCGTCTTTGATTTCGCCGACTAAAACCAAATCTGTACAGTTAACAAACAAGCCATTTTCTAACACGCCGGGAATATTATTCAAAGTTTTTTCTAATTCCGCAGGATTGTCAAGGTTATCAAATTGAACGTCTATTACCATGTTACCTTGGTCGGTAATTACTGGGCCGGCTTTTTTGATTCCCATGCGGAGTTCTGGTTTGCCTCCCAATTTTTCGATGGCGCGAGTAACGGGGGTGATTGCCATCGGTATTACTTCGATGGGTACGCGAAAAGTCGAACCCAATTTATCTACCATTTTGGAACTGTCAACTACTACAATAAACTGAGTTGCGAGGTAATCTACAACTTTTTCGCGGGTGTGGGCTGCGCCACCACCTTTAATTAAGTTGAGGTGGGGGTCTACTTCATCAGCGCCGTCAATAGCAACATCAATTCTGTCAATTTCATCTAGTGTTGTCAGCGGTACTCCGTACTGTTTGGCTAACACTTCTGATTGAAAAGATGTCGGCACTCCCTTGATATCTTTGAGTTGACCTAATTTTATGCGATCGCCCAACGCTTGAATAGTATAAGCTGTAGTTGACCCCGTGCCGAGTCCGACAATCATACCAGATTGTACGCGATCGGCTGCTGCAAAGCCGACTTGCTGTTTCATCAATTTTACGGGGTCTTGTTCTGTGGTCATGTTCGGTACTCCTCAATAGCTTTAAGATTATATCATTTATTATGGATTTATTTAACCGCAGAGAACGCAGAGAACGCAGAGAGGAAGAAGCAGAAGAGACGGCACTCGCAAATTGTGTCAAGTGGGAAATTCTCTCTTTCTTCTCTGCGCCCTCTGCGCCCTCTGTGGTTAAATAAAAAAAATCTAGTTCACAAATCGGCGGATAATTGCCATAATGAAAATCGGTTTTCTGGATACCTACACTTGGGATTACAATATTGAAACTCCTTACCGCGAACCTTTGGGCGGCACTCATACCATTTTTTTAAAGATGTGCTAGAGATAAAGAATGTAAAATCCAAGACCATCCTGTGAGAAAACCAATGACATGATTCGTTAAAGATGCTAAGATTTCCTGAACTTTTACGCGGAGTTCG